>CAYFUL010000028.1:0-17792 GCA_964346375.1 uncultured Peptoniphilaceae bacterium | reverse complement strand
AGCCAAGTGGTAAGGCACGGGTCTGCAACACCCTTATCGCCGGTTCAAATCCGGCTGTCGCCTCCAATTTTAAAAGTGTATTGTGAGATAACTTTATCTTGCAATACACTTTTTTATTTAGTGTGTTTTAGATTTGTACTTACAACTATGAAATTATTTTATACAATGTATATACAAGGAGGGATAATATGTCTCAAACTACAGTGAATTTTAGAATAGATAGTGAATTAAAAGAAGATTTTGAAAAAACTTGTAAGAGTTTAGGACTTAATATTACATCAGCCTTTACTGTTTTTGCTACAAAGGTTGTTAATGAACAGAGAATTCCTTTTGAGATTTCCATAGATCCTTTTTATAGTGAAAGAAATATTAAAAGACTAAAAAAATCTATTGAAGAACTTGAAAAAACTGGCGGAACTATTCATGAGGTAGATTATTATAAAATCATGGTCTGATGACGCATGGGAAGATTTTATATATTGGACAAAAGGCGATAATAAAACTTTATAAGGGGTAGTACAGTGATTACTATAAGAGTAAGTGAACAAGAGGAAATACTTATAAAAAACTTTGCTAGTGCTCAAGGTAAAAGTGTATCTAATTTTCTAAGAGACCTTGCTATGGAAAAAATTGAAGATGAATACGATTTAAATATCTATGAGGATTATTTAAAAAATGAGAATTGGAAGGAATCTAAACCCATTGATGAATTAATTAAAGGCCTTGGCTTAGAGCATATATTGAAATAAAAATCTTTTAGCTATTTCCAAAATATTTTAATTTCTATTGAAGAATAATTTTTTTTAAATTATAATGTACATAATAATGTACAAGGGGTGATAGTGTGGAAAATATTAACGCTACAAACTTTAGAAAAAATGTTTTTGAATATTTAAACTCTGCCATATTATACGGAGATGTTGTAAATGTAACTACTAAAAATGGAAATGCCGTACTTATTAGTGAAGAAGATTACAATGGATTAATTGAAACAGTGTACTTGCTGGATTCTGGATTAAAGGACAGACTTGAAGAAGGATTAGTTGCTCCTGAAGAAGATTTTGAGGATTTTGAATGGTAAATTACAGAATAAAAATTCTTAAACAGGCAAAATCAGACAAGGAAAAGATAAAAAACAATCCTAGTTTAAAAAATAAAGTGGATAATTTGTTAAAGGTACTGGAGGAAAATCCATATAAAAGTCCACCTTCTTATGAAAAATTGGTGGGGAACTATAAGGGTTTATACTCGCGAAGAATTAATATTAAACATAGATTAGTGTATTCTGTTGATGAAGAAAATAAAGTTGTGAAAATTATTAGTATGTGGACATATTACGAAAATCTATAGAGAAGATGAGCGACCATCTTTTTTTTATGCAAGTATATCGTAAATAATTTATAGCGTTAAAATAATTAACATTTGAAAAATTTGAAATTTATTTATTTTAATATACATTATTTTCACCTCTATATGCGTTATTTTCTCATTATATGCTATAATTTATGTAGGTTAGGAGGAATCATGAAAGAGAAATTAATTGATATAAAAAATGATGTTCTACATAAATTGGATTGTGGGAAATCTCTAAAGGATATTGAGGATATTAGAGTTAAGACTCTTGGTAAAAAGGGTGAATTAACTCTTATTTTAAGAGAGATGGGAAAATTATCTCCTGAGGAGAGACCTATTGTAGGCGCCTTTGCCAATGAAGTTAGGGCGGAAATTGAAGAGAAGATTGAAAGTAGAAAGACTGAAATTAAAAAAGAGGAACTTCAAAATCAGCTTAAAAGTGAAAGAATTGACGTTACACTAAAAACTGACAATATAAAATTAGGTCATAGAAATCCTCTTATTAAAACTCTTGAAGAACTTGAGGATCTTTTTATTGAAATGGGCTTTACTGTGTACACTGGTCCAGAAGTTGAGAGTGTTGCTAATAATTTTGATCTACTTAATGCTCCTAAAAATCACCCTTCTAGGGATTTAAGTGATACTTTTTATATTGATGATAGTACTGTACTTAGGACTCAAACTTCTCCTACACAGATTAGAGCTATGAAGGAGTTTGGCGCTCCTATTCGTATGGTTAGTAGTGGTAGAGTGTTTAGATCTGATGAAGTTGATGCTACTCACTCTCCAATGTTTCACCAATTAGAAGGTCTTGTAGTTGATAAAAATATTTCTATGGCGAATCTCTTTGAAACTCTAAATATTTTCATTAGGGAACTATTTGGCAAGGATATTAAAACGAGATTTAGACCTCATTACTTCCCATTTACTGAACCTAGTGCCGAGGTAGACGCTACTTGCACCCATTGCCATGGCGCTGGATGTGAAAAGTGTAACAATACCGGTTGGAGTATGGAACTTTTAGGATGTGGAATGGTTCATCCTAATGTACTAAGAAACTGCGGTATTGACCCTGAAGTTTATTCTGGGTTTGCCTTTGGTATGGGAATTGATAGAATTGCCATGGTAAAGTATGGTGTAAACGATATTAGAAATCTATTTGAAAATGACGATAGATTTTTAAGACAGTTTTAAGGAGGTCATATGTTACTACCTGTTAGTTGGTTAAAAAAATATGTTGATATAGATAAAAGCACAAAGGAAATTGCCGATAAAATTACGGACTCTGGCTCCCATGTTGAGTCTATTATTAGTCCTAAGGGAAATATGAGTGGAGTTGTACTTGGTGTAATTAATAAAATTGAAAAGCACCCTAATGCCGATAGACTTCTAATTTGTGCTATTGATATTGGCGATGAAGTTCTTCAAATTGTTACTGGCGCCCCTAATGTTTTTGAAGGAGCCTATGTTCCCGTTGCAAAAATTGGTGCAACTCTACACGGAGATATGAAAATTAAAGAGTCTGATTTTAGAGGAGTACCTTCTCATGGAATGCTCTGCTCACTTGAAGAACTTGGACTTGATGTTTCTGTTATTCCAAGGGAGCAAAGGGACGGAATCTATATTTTTAATGAGGAATATCCTCTAGGAAGTGATGTATTTAGTCTACTTGATTTAGATTCTGAAGTTATTGAAATTGAACTTACTCCAAATAGACCAGATTGTATTAGTATTCTTGGTATGAGTAGAGAAACTGCTGCAACCTTTGGCTTAAAATTAAATAAACCTGAAATTTCTATAAAAAATGAAGTTGAAGATATTTCCAAATACTTTAAAAGCATAGAAATTGAGTCAAAAAACTGTAATAGATTTTACGGAAGAGTTGTAAAGGACGTAACTATTAAACCTTCTCCTATATGGATGCAAAATGCCCTTATCTCTGCTGGCGTTAGACCTATTTCAAATATAGTTGACGTTACAAACTATGTAATGCTTGAACTTGGTCAGCCACTTCACTCCTACGATTTAAACACTTTAAAAGAGGGAAGAATTGTCGTTAGGGATGGAGTTGATGGTGAGGTATTTAAGACATTAGATAATCAAGAAAGGTTAATTAAAGATACGGACCTTCTTATTACTGATGGAGTTGAAATTATAGGTCTTGCCGGAATTATGGGAGGTCTTGACTCTGAAATTACTGATAGTACCAAGAAGGTATTTTTAGAGGGAGCAAACTTCGACTCTGAAACCATAAGACTTACATCAAAAAGACTTGGTCTTAGAACTGAAGCGTCTATGAGATTTGAAAAGGGTGTTGATGTAAATCTTTCAAAACTTGCAGTAGATAGAGCGGCTCAACTTATTGAGGAAATTGGAGCAGGAACAGTTGTAGGCTCTTATATTGATACTAAAAATTATGAGGAAGTATCTACTGAAATTAAACTTAGAGAGGAAAAATGTAACTCCCTTTCTGGTCTAAATTTATCAATTAGTGAAATGGCAGATTATTTAAATAGTTTAGAAATTGAAACGGAGATTTTTGAGGACTACTTAATTGCAAAAATTCCTTCCTTTAGGTCCGACTTGGAAATTGAGGAAGATTTAATTGAAGAAATTACTAGACTTTATGGATTCCACAATATTGAGCCTAAAAATCTAGTTGGAGAAGTAACTAGAGGGGGTAGATCTAAACTTAGAAATACTGAATTTAGAGTAAAGGATGTTCTTCTTGCAATGGGATATAGTGAATGTACTACTTTCTCCTTTATTAGTCCTAAAGCATACGACAGCATACTTTTAAATAAGGACAGCGAAACTAGGGATAATGTTGTAATATTAAATCCACTTGGAGAAGAATTTTCTGTAATGAGAAGAAGTCTAGTACCAAATATGCTAGATATACTCTCTAGAAATTACAATCATAAAAATGAGAACTTCGGTGGTTTTGAATTTGGCAAGATCTTTATTCCAGTACAGGGTGATCTTCCATTAGAAAAGACCTTCCTTACTATTGGTTCCTATGGAATGGGAGATTTTTACTACATTAAGGAATCTGTAGAGAAGGCACTTTGGACAATTGGAATAGAAAATCTCGTTTTTAAAAGAGATGAGGTAGAGTACCTTCATCCTGGAATCACCGCTGGAATTTACCTAGATAATAAGAAAATTGGTATAATAGGCGAGGTACATCCTCTTGTAATGGAAAACTATTCAATTAAGGCTAAGTCCTATATTGCAAACATAGACTTTGAAGTTCTACTTGACTATGTAATAGAAAACTATAAACACAAACCTATAGTAAAATTCCCAGCTATTAGTCGTGATTTTGCCTTTGTACTTGATAGGGATATTGATGTATATGAGCTAGAACAAATAGCAATAAAAGAGGGTTCTGAACTACTTGAAAGCTTTAGGGTTTTCGATATTTATACTGGTGAAAGTCTAGGAGAGGATAAAAAATCCGTTGCCTTTACCCTTACCTTTAGACATAGTGAAAGAACATTAAAGGACGAGGAAATTCAACCAATTACCGAAAAAATTGTACAGTCTATTACTGAAAATCTAGGAGGTAATTTAAGATCCTAGGAGGTTGGAATGTTAAGTAATAAAAAAATTAGAGTTCAAATTAGAGATATGAGTTTTAACGTAGTTGGAAATACCAATGGAGAATATGTAAAGGAACTTGCACAGGAACTAGATAGGCGAATATCATCAACTCAAAGAAATAATTATAGATTAAACGACCTTCAGGCAATTGTACTTACTGCTTTAAATATACTTGATGAAAAAAATAAGATTTCCATTGAAAAGGAAAAGCTTACTAAGAGCAGTGGAGATTTAAAATTAGCTGATGAACAACTTAAAAAAATTGGAGAGATGGAAAAGTCTATTAGGATCGTTTCTGATGAAAGAGATAGACTAAAATCATCTCTTGAAGAAAAAATTGAAGAGATAAAAACTCTACAAAAGGAAAAAAGCAATCTATCTGTTGAAATGCAAAAGTTAAAAGAGGAGTTTAATGTTCTTGAAGAAAAGAATAAAAGCTTTGAAGATGAATTAAAAATTACTGGGGAAGAGTATTTTAATGCAAAAAAGGCAATTCTCGACTTAAATAGACAGATTGAATACCTTCGTGGTGAAGAATAATGAGAAAATATGAATTACTTGCCCCTGCGGGAAGTTTTGAAAGTCTAGTTGCTGGAATTAGTGCCCGTTGTGATGCAGTTTACCTTGGTGGAGAGGAATTTTCCGCTCGGAAAAAGGCTTCAAATTTCTCAAGGGAGGAGTTAAAGGAAGCAGTAGTCTACGCTCATTTAAGAGGTGTAAAAGTCTACGTTGCAATTAATACACTATTAACAGATTCTGAAACTGAAGATGCTCTAGAATATATAGAGTATCTTCTTTCAATTAATGTAGATGCATTTATTATTCAGAGTATTGGACTTGCAAATGTAATAAAAAATAGATTTCCTCAGGCTGAAATTCACGCAAGTACACAGATGGCAATAATTAACTCCATTGCAGCAAAAAATATGAGGGATTTTGGTTTTAATAGAGTTGTACTAGCTAGGGAAACTGAAACCAGTGAAATAGAAAAGATCAACGAACTTGGAATAGAAATTGAAGGTTTTATCCATGGGGCACTTTGCGTTTCATTATCGGGAGAGTGTTTAATGAGCTCTATGATTGGTGGAAGAAGTGGTAATAGGGGAGATTGTGCCCAAGCTTGTAGAAAGAGATACACGATTTTAAATAGTAAGAGGGAAGTTATTTCAGACAACCTATACCATTTAAGTCCAAAGGATTTAATTAGCTATTCCACAGTAGAGGAACTTATTTCCAAGGGAGTGTACTCTTTAAAAATCGAGGGAAGGATGAAAAATCCACAGTACGTTTATGGAGTGGTAAGTTCATATAGGGATGCCCTTGAAAATAGAGAGAGTGTAAATGTAGAAAATATAGCCCAGCTTTTTAATAGGGGATTTACTAGAGGACTTGCCTTTGGGAGCAGGGGAGAGGATTTTCTATCCTACGACAGACCAGATAATCGTGGTGTAGAAGTTGGGGAAGTAGTTTCAAAAAAATCCGATGGATATATTCTAAAATTTAATAGGGAAGTTTTTCCAAAGGATGGACTTGAATTTATTCTTCAAGATGGTAAAAAAAAGATTACAATAAATTTCTCTGCCAATAAAAATGAGGAGGTATTTTACAGTACTACCAATAAGTTTAAAATTGGCTCAAAAATAATGAGGTACTATTCAAGTAATTTAGATAGTGAAATTAAAAAGAGTATCTCTAAAGAAAAAACTTATAGGGATATTTCTATATACGGAGAGTTTAAAAAGAATTCTGTACCAAAATTAGTAGGTATAACTGGAAACTTTACTGAAACTATAACAGGAGATTTTTTAGTAGAAGAGGCTAAAAATGCGCCACTTACTGAAGAAAAAATCAGAGAGAATATTTCAAAACTAGGTGGAACAGTTTACAATTTAGTTGACATAAAATTAGAAGTTGACGAGGATATTTTTATTCCAATAGGAAAATTAAACTCCCTTCGTAGAGATCTAGTTGAAAAATTAAATGAGTCCATATTAAATTCATATAGCAAAAATTCTCTACCATCTAGTGAAGTTGTTCTTAATAGAGAGCCATTGGAAAATTCCTATAAGCTAAATGTAGAAGTTTATAATAGAGAAATTTTAAAGAAATTGGACTTAAACTTAGTAGATAAACTCTATATTCACATAGATGATTTAGATAGTAAACTTCTTGAAGAACTAAAAGTTTACGAAAATTTAGAAGTTGTTGGAAAATTTCCAAAGATTGAAACCCCTGAGGAGCATTTAAAAAGAGTAGAGAAAATAAAATCCTTGGGAATAAAATCCATATATGCAGATAATTTAGGGCAAGTATGTATTCAGGGAGTAAACCTATATGGAAATATTGGTCTAAATATTTACAGCGCATATGATGCAAATTATTTTAGAAGTATTGGATTTTCTACCCTAAACCTTTCTGAAGAACTTACCCTTGAACAAACGAAGGGAATTATTAAAAAAATTGGAGGCTCCATAGAAAAAACTGTCTATGGAAATATTCCAGTAATGACACTTGTAAATGATCCTTTGGAATTATATGGAAAGAGTTCCAAAGACTTACACTATTTAAGGGACACTAAGAATATTGATTTTCCATTTAGAAGTAGGGGAAACTATACGGAGATTTTTAACTCCTATCCAATTGTACTAATAGATAAAATAGACAGGTTAAAAAAGGGTGGAATTTGTGAGTTTAAGCTAATTTTTAACGTTGACGAAGAAAATTGTAATGAGATATTAAAATCCTACTACCATGTTTTAAAGGGAAAGGATTTTAATACAGATGAATTTATAGAAAAAAACTTTGGTGGCAATTTTACCTATGGCCATCTACAAAGGGGTATCAATTGAAAGATTTTACCAGAGCAATAAGAGTATTGGAATTTGATAAGATAATTGAAAAATTAAAAACCTACGCTGCATCTGACCTTGGAAGAGATGAGATAGATAAATTAGAAATTTCTAACGATATAGACGAAATTTCTCGTATGCAGGAGGAAACTGCTGAGGCAGTAAATTTAATCGTAAAAAAATCTCACCCACCACTTTTTGGAATAAATTCCATGAAGGACTATGTAAAAAGAGCAGAGCTTGGAGGAAGTTTAACTCCTGGAAATTTAATAAAGGTGTCTGATTCCCTTAGAGTTGCCAGATATTTAAAGGGATATTTAAATGATAACGAGGAAATTTCTGCCCCAACAATTGAGGGACTTATTGGAAGTCTATTCTCCTATAAAAAATTAGAGGATGAAATTAATTCTGCAATACTTTCAGAAGATGAAATCTCTGACAATGCCTCTCCAAAGCTTTCTACAATTAGAAGGTCCATAAAAAATAAAAAGGACTCCATTCGTAGTAAACTCTCCTCAATAGTTTCATCAGATGATTCTAAAAAGTACCTTCAAGATCAACTGGTAACCATGAGAGAGGGAAGGTATGTAGTTCCTGTAAAACAGGAGAATAAGGGGAAAATAAAGGGTCTTATTCACGACGTTTCCTCTAGTGGCCAAACTGTATACATTGAACCAATGGCAGTGGTAAATTTAAATAACGAATTAAAGGAATTATATGGTTCAGAGAGAGAGGAGATAGAGAGAATTCTTGCAGACCTTTCAAATAAAGTTGCAGAATTTGGACTGGAGTTAAATTCCAACGAGGAAGTTCTAAAAAAATTGGACTTTATATTTTCCAAGGGATCCCTTGCGCTAGAACAAAACGCCCATAAACCAAGGATAAATTCCAATAGATATATAGACCTAGTTCAGGCAAGGCATCCACTGCTTAAAGTTAGTCACGTAGTTCCAATAGACTTCTCCCTTGGAGATGGATATACATCACTAATAATTACAGGACCAAATACAGGGGGAAAAACCGTTAGTATTAAGACAGTTGGACTTATGGTACTAATGCACCAAGCGGGGCTTCATATTCCTGTGGCAGAGTCCTCAACTCTTGGAATTTTTAGTTCAGTATATGCAGATATTGGAGATGAGCAGAGTATTGAGCAATCACTTTCAACTTTTAGCTCTCACATGGTAAATATTGTAAGTATTTTAGAGAAGGCAGATAGAAATTCCCTGGTAATATTTGACGAATTAGGAGCAGGTACAGATCCAACAGAAGGGGCGGCACTTGCCCAGGCAATTATGGATAATATGCGAAAGAAGGACATAAGGACTATTGCAACAACCCACTACAACCAATTAAAAATCTATGCCCTTACAGAGGAGGGAGTTGCAAATGCCTCTATGGAATTTGATATAAATACTCTTTCTCCAACTTTTCGATTATTAATAGGAGTACCTGGAAAATCAAATGCCTTTGAAATTTCAAAAAGACTTGGACTTTCAAATGAACTAATTAAAAATGCACAGGAGTATGTTACAAAGGAAAGTGTGGATTTTGAAACTGTACTCCAATCCATAGAAAATGACAGGTCAATTTTAGAGGAAAATAGAAGAGAGTCTACATTAGAGCGAGAAGAGCTTCAAAGGGAAAGGGAGCGTCTACAGAGAGAAATTGACAAGACTATTAGAATGAGAGACTCCCAAATTGAAAAGTCTAAAGACGAAGCAAAGAGGATTTTACTACAAGCAAAGGAAGAAGCAGAACTTGCCATTTCTGAAATAAGAGAGGTAAAAAAGGACCTAGATAGTAAAAATGCTAGAAAGATTCAAGATGCAAATGATATGCTTCGTACAGGATTAGACAGCGTTCGAAAAAAGAAGGATGGTCTTGTAATTGAGAAGGCAAAAAATCCAGTAGGAGAAATTGTAGTAGGTCAAAGTGTAGAGGTATCTACACTTGGGGTAAAGGGAACAGTTTTAGAACTACCAGACTCATCAGGAAATGTACTTGTACAAGTTGGGTTGATGAAGATGAATATTCCAAAAGCATCGTTAATTGCAGCAGAGGAAGAGGAAGTAGGAGAAAAGAGTTCTACAAAATCAATAATTAGAAATAAGGCAAAAAATGTATCTTCAGAAATAGATATAAGGGGCAAAAATTTTGAAGAGGCAACAATAATAATAGACAAATATCTTGACGACGCCTATATTTCAGGTTTAAAATCTGTTAGAATTATTCATGGTAAAGGTACTGGCGTGTTACGAGATAAATTAAGGCCATACCTAAAGAGAATAAAATTTGTAAAGAAAGTTAGGGAAGCGGACTACGACGATGGAGGAAGTGGCGTTACCTATGTTGATATAAAGTAAGGAGCCGGAATGATAAATTTTAAAGATGAAATAGTAAAAACACTAAAGTCCAATGTGGAGTTAAGTGAATCGGAAATTGAAAAGATAATCGAAATACCACCAGATTACAATATGGGGGATTTTGCCTTCCCAGTATTTTCCCTTGCAAAGATTTACAAAAAAAATCCAGCAATGATTGCAAATGAAATTGTAGAAAAAATAGGTGGAAATGAATATTTTGAGAAAATCGAAACTAAGGGAGCCTATATAAATTTCTTTGTAGATAAAAATAAACTCTCAAGTACAGTACTACAAGAGGTACTAGAAAGGGGAGAGGACTACGGAAAGATAAATTATGGGGATGGAAAAGTAATAATAATGGAGTACTCCAGTACAAATATTGCAAAGCCATTTCATATAGGACATATACGTTCCACAGTTATAGGAGATAGTTTAAAGAAGATCCATAGATTTTTAGGCTATAAAGTTGTTGGAATAAACCATATAGGGGATTATGGAACACAGTTTGGAATGTTAATATGCGCCTATAAAAAATGGGGAAGCAAGGAAGAGATAAATAGAGATCCAATTCCAGAACTATTAAAACTATATATAAGGATAAATGAAGAGGCATCCAAAGACGAGGAACTGATGAACGAATGTCGTACATGGTTTAAAAAGTTAGAGGATGGAGATAGTGAAGCACTGGAAATTTGGCAATGGTTTAGAGATGTATCCCTAAAGGAATTTAACCGAGTTTACAAGATGCTAGATATAGATTTTGACTCCTATGATGGAGAGAGCTTCTACTCAGACAAAATGGCAGCAACAGTTGAACTAATGGAAGAGAAAAATATCCTAGAAGAATCTGACGGAGCAAAGATAGTAAATTTAGAGGATAAAAATCTTCCTCCAGCCCTAATAATAAAATCAGATGGGTCAACAATTTATTTAACAAGGGATGTAACTGCAGCAATATATAGAAAAAATCACTATAACTTCCATAAGAATATCTACGTAGTAGGATCACAACAAAACCTACATTTTCAACAGCTATTTGCTATTTTAGATAAGATGGGTTATGAGTGGGCAAAGGACTGTGTACACGTTGCCTTTGGAATGGTAAGCCTTGAAGATGGAACACTATCCACTAGAAGGGGCAAGGTACTATACCTAGAGGACGTACTAAATAAGGCGACAGAAAAGGTACTTGAAATTTTAGAGGGAAGAAACGATTCTAAAGACTACGACAAGGAAGAACTTGCAAAAATGGTGGGAATAGGAGCTGTAAAGTTCCAAGAACTATTTAATCAGAGAATAAAGGACTACGTATTCGATTGGGATAGAACACTTTCCTTTGAAGGAGAGACAGGTCCATATGTACAATATGTTCATGCAAGAATATGTTCGCTACTAAGTAAAGGGAATTTTAAAGTAGAGGATAAAGTAGATACAAGCCTATTAAATTCAGAAGAGGAAGTAGATATAATTCGAAACCTATATAATTTTACAAATGTAGTAGTGGATTCCCACATAAAATTAGAGCCATATTTTATTACAAGGTATGTAGTGGAACTTGCAAAGAACTTTAATAAATTCTACAGTACACATCAAGTAGTAAGTGAAGATGAAGAATTAACAAAGGCAAGACTTGCCCTATGCTACGGAGTAAAAACAGTAATAGCAAGTGGACTTGCACTACTTGGAATTAAGGCACCAGAAAGAATGTAAAATTTTTATTTTAATACAATGAATATTTTTTTATTTTTATTTGATATGTTATAAATTTTTGAGACAGAGTGATAATTATTGCTCTGTTTTTTTATTGTAAACTACAGCATGAAATAAGGCACTATACTCTAGTGTTACTAAACTGGTTTAGACTTAAATAAAAAATAACAACTATATTACAAAAATTCCACTGACGTGCAATATTTCATTTAGTACACTTAAAGCGAGAAAAACGTTGATATTTTTTTCTCAAAATTACTGCACATGTTGGCAAATAATAAATAGGGGGTGGGAGTAAAATATAAAAGAATTGAAGGTTTAGTATTGCTTTATAATTAAAAGGAGGACAAGTATGAATTTAAAAGGCAAATACAATTCAATTTTTGTTGTTATTGGTTTCCTTTGGTTAGCTGTATGGATATTGGCAATTTTGGATTATTATTATATTGCATTTATGGTTTCAATTGTTTTGATGCTTCTACATCTTATTTTAGGATCAACACATGATGAAAGTATTGATATTACTTATTTAATATATCCATTGTTAGCATGGGCAGTAGTTTGGGTTATAGGATTTTCCCTAGCATATTTTAATGATTTGCAAGCACAAGCAGGTACTGAAAAATTATTTGGAGGATTTCACTATTCCTTTGGTCCAGTAGTATATCTCTATTGGATAGGTGGTGTATTAACACTTACAGTTGGTTATTTTGTAAATAAATCTAAGTGGCTTTCTGACGAACAATGGAATAATTTCTTGGAAGAGTCAAAGAAGTTCAAGGAAAGGGGAAATAAACTATGAAATTAGCACCATCTACAGTAACATTAATTTTAGTTTTTTCGTTTGCTATGATTGCAGTTTCTTTAATCATAGGTATTGTTTCAAGTAGAAGAGTAAAATCTGATACGGATTATTTTTGGGGTACTGGATTATTTGGTCCTGTGGCTGTTGGATTAGCATCTACAATAGGAGTTGCCAGTGCTTTTGCAATTGTAGGAGTTCCTGGTGTTATATATAACACTGGAAGTCCAATGGCGTGGTGGATGCTTGCATCAAGTGCATTCTCTCTTGGATATATGATCTTGGGTAAGAAAATTAGAGCAATTGCTGAAGTAAGACCAATTGCCAGTCTTGGAGATTTATCAGATGCAAGATTTAATAATAACAGAGCTATTAAAACTATAATGAGTATTATCGTTAGTATAGCTTGTATTGGATATTTGGCATCTCAAATTTCTGCAGGTTCAGCTTTATTTAGTCATTTACTTGGTGTTCAACCAATAGTTGCTGGTCTAATTATATTTGGACTACTAACTATATATACTATTGTTGCTGGAGAAGTTGGAGGACTTTTAACGCAAGCTTTTCAAGGATTCATTATGGTACTAGCAAGTATAATAATGATATTTTTATTCTTTAGAATGACAGGTGGATTTGCAACTGTAGCAAAATCTGTTGCAGAGGCAGGAACAGTAGTTGGGACAAATGGAGTAACTAAGGAATTAGGACCAAAATTTTTAAGTGCTTATGGTAGCATGAAGGGAAGTATGAGTTTTGTTTGGATGCTTGTGCCATTCTTTGGAGTAATTGCACAGCCCGCAGTTCTTGCAAGAATGTATGCAATTAAAGATCCTAGAGAACTTCCAAAAGCTGCATTTGTATCTGGAATTGCTCACATGTTTGTTGCCTTCCTAGCTGTAACAGTTGCATACGCTGTTTTACACATGGTAGCTATCGGCAAGGTTAAGCCACTTGAACATCCAGATAGTGCAATTTATGTTTTTGCAGATGAGGCTGGAGTTTTTGCTCAATTAATGGTTTATGCGGCTGTACTTGCTGCAGCGATGAGTTCTGCAAGTGCATATTTAACGACCACTCTACATTGTTATCTAGGGATTTACCTAAGGCATTGGGTATAAAAATTGACCCTAATAATCAAAGAACTGTTACGAGAATATTTATTGCAATTATGGGTCTTGTTGCTATAGTTGTTTCTATATACAATACTGCTCTAGTTGGAATATTAGGGGCATTTGGCTATGGTACACTAGTATCAGCTATGTTCCCTGTATTTTTAGTAGGTATCCTTTGGGAAAGAGCAACTGAAAAAGGTGTTCTTGCTGGATTAATTGTATCGTTTATTTTAACGCTAATTTCGTTAACACCGTATAAATTGCCAGGTGGACTTCCTGGGTATTATCATATAACTTGTATTTCACTAGCATTGACAATTTTTGTATCTCTGTTAACACCAATACAAGAAATTCCTGAAGATATTAAGTTAGCAATGAATTTGTAATATAATAAATTTTTAGAGGAGGAAATAATGGATATTAGAGAAATGTACGAAAGTAAAAAAATGTCCGCTAAAGATGCTCTGAAATTAATAGAGGACAGGGATTGTATAATTGTTGGACAAGTTGCAAGTTCACCAACAACTATACTAAATGAATTACAAGTGCTAAAGGAATATGGAGTAAAGGATTCTATTATGGTTTCCTGTCTACCAATTGAGAATTGGCCGGCAATGGAAAATCCTGAAATGGTTGGGGTATGTGATCAACAGTCATGGTTTTTTAATCCAAAATAAAAAGAAATGCAAAAATTAGGTTTATGTGCAGATATTCCTCAACATTCAACTTCTGCAGTTAGTAAAAAGATGGAGAGATCTATTGCAGAAGGTAGAGGATTAGTTCTATTTACTACCTGTTCTCCAATGGATGAAAATGGATACTTAACACTTTCTATTAGTGCAATTTATGAAAAGGAAGTAATAGAAGCAGGCGGAAAGGTTATTGTAGAAGTAAGTTCACAATATCCTAGAACATTTGGAGATACTCTCGTTCATATTTCACAAGTAGATGCTCTAGTAGAATCTGATAGACCAGTGCCTGAAATAAATTTAAAACCTTTTACTGAAATCGATGAGAAGATTGGAAAATACATTGCTGATTTAGTTGAGGATGGTTCTACTATTCAATTAGGTATTGGAAATATTCCAAATGCTGTTGCTCAAGAATTAAAGGGGAAAAAACATCTAGGTATTCATACTGAAATGTTTACAGAAACTATGCTTGATTTAATTGAGTGCGGAGCAGTTGATAATAGTAAAAAGGAATTTTATCCAGGAATATCTTTAGCTTCCTTTACATTTGGTAGTAGGAGACTTTATGATTATATAGATAATAATCCTTCTGTAGTATTTGTTCGTGGTACTATTGCTAATAACCCATTTGATATTGCAAGAGTAAGTAAATATGTATCAGTAAATGCAGCTTTAGAATGTGATTTAACTGGACAATGTGCTTCTGAAAGTATTGAACACGTTCAATTTTCTGGAACTGGAGGGCAAGCAGATACAGTTCAAGGTTCACAACGTTCAAAGGGCGGAAAATCTATTATGGCATTCCATTCCACTTATTACGAAAAAGATGAGAATGGCGAAAAGATATTAAGATCAAAAATTGTTCCTGAACTTCGTCCTGGTTCAATTGTATCTCTTCAAAGAAATGATACGGACTATGTTGTTACAGAATATGGAGTAGCTTGGCTAAAAGGAGCGACAGTTCCTCAAAGGGTTAATTCCCTAATAGAAATTGCTCACCCAGATTTTAGAGATTGGTTAAGAAAAGAAGCTATTAAGAATGGATTAATCCACGAGTAATTTTTTATATAGGATGAGAACATTACGTTTTCATCCTATTTTTATTGTTCATCAAAAAAAGTAGGTATGATTTAAATCTTACCTACTTTTTTAATGGAATTATATTTCCTTTATTTTTTTCTCCAAATTTTCTATTTGTACTGCCACTGCTGATGGGGCGGGTCCTCCGTAAACATCTCTGTTATTTAGTGAGGATTCCAGTTTTATAAAGTCGTATAGATCTTTTTCAAATATTGGTGAAAATTCTCCATACTCATCTAGTGATACTTCCTCTAGTTCTAAATTATTTTCCTGTGCATAGTTTACAATTTTTCCGACTATTCCATAGGCTTCTCTAAAGGCAAGTCCCTTTACCACTAGATAGTCTGCTAAATCTGTTGCTGTTAAAAATCCCTTCTTAGCTGACTGGCACATCTTATCCTTATTTACCTTCATCTCACTAAGCATTGGTGCAATTATTTTTAAACAGTTATAGGTTGTATTTACTGAATCAAATAGTGGCTCCTTGTCCTCTTGAAAATCCTTATTATACGTTAGGGGAGTTCCCTTTAAAATTGTCAATAGGGCAAGTAAATCTCCTACTACTCTTCCGCTTTTTCCCCTTATTAATTCTGCCATATCTGGATTTTTTTTCTGTGGCATAATTGATGACCCTGTTGAATATGCGTCGCTAAGGGTAATGTAACTATACTCTGAACTTGAGTACATTATTATTTCTTCACATAGTTTTGATAGGTGTACCATTATTAGTGAATTTGTAAATAGTATTTCCGCTACATAGTCTCTATCTGAAACTGAATCCATTGAATTTTCCGTTGGACCTGAAAATCCAAGCTCCTTCGCTGTAAAAAATCTATCTATATCGTAGGAGGTTGTACATAGTGCTCCTGCACCCAATGGGGAGAAGTCCATTCTATTTTTTGCGTCTTTTATTCTAGTTAAGTCTCTAAAAAACATTTGAGCATAAGCCATTAAATGGTGTGCAAATGTCGTTACCTGTGCGTGTTGTAGATGGGTAAATCCTGGCATAATAGTCTCTAAATTTTCCTTGGATATTTTTACAAGGGTATTTAATAGTTCTACCAATACCTCTTCTATTTCTTCACAAGATTTTTTTGCATATAATCTTAAATCTACTGCACATTGGTCATTTCTACTCCTTGCTGTGTGGAGTTTTTTTCCTAGATATCCTGTACGATTAGTAAGTTCACCCTCAATAAAGGAATGAATATCCTCTGCATTCATATCTATTTTTAGCTTTCCACTTTCTATATCCGATAGTATTTCCTTTAGATTCTTCTCCAGCTCAGAATACTCTTCCTCAGTTAAGATACCTATTTTATTTAGCATCTTTACATGGGCTAGAGACCCTACTATATCCTCTCTATATAGTAGGGAGTCAAAATCTATGGACTTATTAAAATTATGGGTAAAATTATCTAAATTATCCTTTAAATGTCCTGCCCATAGGTACATTATTTTCCCTCCATCCTTGCTTTTACTACTGTTGCAAGGGAATATAGGTTTATAAATCCAGTTGCATCGTTATGGTCAAATACAGCATCTTCTCCAAATGTTGCCATCTCTTCACTGTATAGAGAATGTGGACTTGTTACTCCTGCTGGAATAATATTTCCCTTGTATAGTACAAGTTTAACATCTCCTGTTACAGTCTCTTGAGTTTTATCTACAAATGTACTTAGTGCTTCTCTTAGTGGAGTAAACCATTTACCATTGTAAACTAACTCTGCAAATTTTATTGAAACAGACTCCTTGTAGTGCATAGTATCTGCATCTAATGTAAGTGTCTCTAAAATCTTGTGGGCTTTATATAGAATTGCTCCACCTGGATTTTCATATACTCCACGGCTCTTCATACCTACTAGACGATTTTCCACTATATCATCTATTCCAATTCCATTTTCTCCACCAAGTTTATTTAATAGGGCAACAATTTCTGCACCAGACATTTTTTTACCGTCTACTGCTACAGGAACTCCCTTTTCAAATGAAATACTTACCTCTGTTTTTACATCAGGTGCATTCCATGGAGATACTCCAATTTCAAGAATCTCATCGTATTTTGGCATATTAGCAGGATCTTCAAGGTCTAGTCCTTCATGGGATAGATGCCATAGGTTAAAGTCCTTTGAGTAATTTGTCTCTCTATTTATTTTTATAGGTACATTTAATTTTTCTGCGTATTCAATTTCCTCTTCACGAGATTTAATGTCCCAAATTCT
>CAYFUL010000027.1:15363-18043 GCA_964346375.1 uncultured Peptoniphilaceae bacterium | reverse complement strand
TTCGAGGTAAAGGCTAAAAATTCCAAACTCGCCTCGGCTTAGGACATGGAATTTTCTTAACGCCTTTACCTCGAAAATAGTGTAGGATGAAGATATAATTACTATTACATAAATATTTATCTTAGAAAATCTTTAAATGTCTATTTAAGAAAATTAAATAAATCGCAATAAATGGTAGGTTGTCGAGCCTTGCCAGACTTCTTGATGTGAGTTTAAAAAAATTATTTTGGCAATGGAAACATGGTAAATGTTCCCTTTGCTATTATTTTTTTACTCTCCCCGCCATAGACTTCAACATCTATTACAATAGAGCTTCTACCCCTGTGAAGAAGCTTTGTTGAAGTATAAATATAGCTATCTGTCGTTGACCTAATAAAATTAAAGGAATTTGACATTGTAACACATGGAGTTCAATTTTTTATACATAGTACACCTGCAGCAGTATCTGCTAGCATAAAAATAAATGCACCATGGATACGACCCATTGCATTGTTGTACTCTTCCTTTAAGTCCATTTCAATTCGCAAATCGTTGTTCTTTAAATCGACTATTCTAATTCCGTAAATATCTAAAAAATTTTTACTCTCTCTTAATTCTTCCAATTAAACACTCCCTAAAAAATCAAGCTGTTCCCTATTTAAGTCTACCAAATTTGACCCGTATACTCCAAGAAGTCTAATTGGTCTATCAATAATAAAACTCTCCAATAAATCTAAAGCAACATCACAAACCTGTTCCCACTCATAAATTCCGGTAGCAAGGGTTTTAGACCTGGTCTTTTGAATAAAGTCATTGTACTTTATCTTTACAGTAATAGTTTCAGCTGAAATCTGTTTTTTTAATAGATCAAGGGATAATTCCCTTGAAAATTCCCTAATATATTCTCTAATCTCATTAAGATTATCCGTTTCAGAAAAGGTCTTTTCAACTCCAATAGATTTCCTCTTCCTTGAAATCTCCACAGGTCTTAAATCAATGCCTCTAATTCTCTCATATACCTCTTCCCCATGGATTCCAAAGAATTCCACCATAAACTCCTTTGAAAGTCCGTATAGATCCTCAATAGTTTCAATTCCAAGTTCTCTTAGTCTTGCTGCAGCAACACTTCCAATTCCATGGAGTCGTTTTACAGGTAAGTCTAGTAGAATTTTAGGAACATCCTCTTTTCTAATAACCTTAATTCCATTTGGTTTATTCCAATCGCTGGCAAGTTTTGCAAGAAATTTATTATAGGAAAGCCCAACAGAGGCAGTTAAACCAGTTTTACTATATATTTCGTCTTTTAGCCTTGTAACTATATCCATTGGGTCAGTTTTACAATGGGAAATATCAAGGTAAGCCTCGTCAATGGAAACCTGTTCTACAATATTTGAGTAGCTTTTAATAATAGAAAAAACTCTCCCACTCATTTCCACATACTTCATTCTTCTCATGGGCATAATCACCAAATTAGGACAAAGGCTTTTTGCAATAAAAACAGGTTGAGCAGAATGGACTCCATATTTTCTAGCAGGATAATTTGCCGTAGTTATTATGGAATTTTCACTTAACCCTCCCACAGCCATGGGAATATTTTTTAAACTTGGGTTGTCCACCTCTTCAACAGATGCGTAAAAGGCGTCTAAATCCAAATGAAGTATAGTTAAATCCTCTTGCATAGAATCACCTGTTACATTATAGCATAAATTATAGCTATATAGTATAATCTCCTAAGGAGGATGAGATGAAAAAACTTATACTATTTGACTTTGATAAGACCATTACTAAAATGGATTCTGTTGTAATTTTAATAAAGTACTACCTGCCAAAAAAGTTATGGATAATAATTCCATGGATTATTCGTCTGCTAAAATTTTTTATTATTGATAGTGTATTTTTTACGAAGATGAACGCCAAAAATCTAAAGAATGTACTACTGTATCCACTGAATTTCTTTAGTGAAGATGAATTAAGAGAATTTATAAAGTATCTAAACGAAAATTACATTATAGAAGATGCAAGGAAAAAGGTAGAAAGTTTTAATAAGTCTGAAAATTTTTTAATGTTGGTCTCTGCCTCTAGTGAGTCCTATTTAAAATTTCTATACGACTATTTTCCCTTTGATGTAATAATGGGAACTAGAGTAAACGAAAAAAATGAGATAATTGGTGAAAATAATAGACATGAGGAAAAAGTAAGGCGTATTTTAGAGTATATTAAAGAGAATAATTTAGAACTGGATTTTGAAAATGGAGAGGGATATTCCGACTCCTACTCTGCCGATTCACCTATGTTAGAACTTGTGGGGAATAGGTACCTAATAAATTCAGAGGTAAAAAAAGAAGGCTATACCAACCTTAGTTGGTCTTAGCCTTTAATTTTTTCTAACATCTCTACAGTATTTGAAAGTTCTGGAACATTAATTTCCTCAATTCTTCCCTGGTCTACCAGTGATGCAAAATCACCATTAAGTGGCATTTTAGAAATTGTATCCACACTTAACCTATCTGCAAAACTTTCTATATCACTTTTCCCATATATATAGTGAACACTATTACAGTCTGGGCATTTAAAGTAGGACATATTTTCAACAAGTCCTAAAATTTTTACTCCCATTAAATTTGCCATCTTTACTGCCTTTTCAACAATCATAGATACCAAATCCTGTGGAGTAGTTACAATAATTATTCCATCAAGTCTT
>CAYFUL010000027.1:14141-15352 GCA_964346375.1 uncultured Peptoniphilaceae bacterium | reverse complement strand
CAACGTCTCCCATTCCTGGTGGCATATCTACAAACATATAGTCTAAATCTCCCCAATGAACATCAGACCAAAACTGTTTAACTGCGTTATTTAAAACAGGTCCTCTCCAAAGTACTGGCTGAGTTGGATCGTCAAGAAGTAAATTTACACTCATAATCTTCACTCCGCTACTTGACTCTACTGGTTCAATTTCAACTCCATTTGAAAGGGCATTTCTCTTTAGCCCAAATCCCTTTGGAATAGAAGGGCCAGTAATATCTGCATCAAGTATTCCTACACTATGTCCCCTTTTTCTCATTTCAGAAGCAAGTAGACCTGTTACAATGCTCTTTCCTACTCCACCCTTGCCACTAATAACTCCAATAACCTTTTTTATATTACTATTACTATTTAGTGGAAATTCAAATCCTTCCACAAAATCACCCCTTATGCATTTTCATCATACTCTCCTGGTAAATATACCTCTATATGTTGTTTTAGAATCTGAATTTTAACTGGGAGCAGTTCTCCCTTTTCTCCGTCAAGATCAGTTTCAACTTCTTCACCATTTAGAGCTTCAATTTCTACATTTTTTGTAGGAAAGTGTATGATGTTTTCATTATCTTGTATATTACCCATTATAGCATTTCCAAGTAGGGAAAGTTTATCTAGTATATTATTTTCTTTTAAAATAAATACATGGCCAATACCATCGTTTCTCTCCCCCTCAACATCTGAAAACTCATAATTTCCAAATCGATTTACTAGAGATACTATAAGATGATCTACTGTACCTTCAAACTCTCCTTCATCGGCCTTTACACGAAGATTATACACCTCTGCTTGGGAAAGTTTAATAGATGAATTTACAAAGTATGCCATAGGACCAAATTTTGCCTTGTCCTCAGATGATACGTTGTGAATTGCCTCTGGCACTGCTCCAATACTTAACATATATCCAAAACATCTATCATTTGCTCTACCTATATCCACCTTCATAGTCTTATCTAAGTCTAAACTCTTAATAGCTAAATTTTTATTCATTGGAGTATTTATAAGCCTTGCTAGACAGTTTACAGTACCTCCTGGAATAATTGCAAGCTTAGGTCTGTATTCGTTCTTATACATTCCAGCAAGGACTTCATTTACTGTACCATCTACTCCAATGGCGCAAATAGAGTCGTATTTTTCATCACAGGCAAATTGTGCAAAGTTAGTTGGGTCTTGGGCAG
>CAYFUL010000027.1:0-14131 GCA_964346375.1 uncultured Peptoniphilaceae bacterium | reverse complement strand
AGATCAAAATGATCTTGAAATTTTACATTAAGTATATTTTCAAGTCGTTCAATTTTTTCGTCTCCTGCTTTAGGATTTATAATAAACATTATTTTTTTCATAGGGAACCTCCTAGAGAATTTATACCACGAAAAATAAATATAGTATCACATCAAAGTATTGAATAAATAATTTAATAGTGGATAAATATATAATGGAGGTGTATTATGGAATTTGTTTTTGATGAAAAAAGCCTAGATTATTTAAATAAGAAAAATATTGACACTATAACAATAGTTCCAATGGTATCTGGAGCTTGTGGCGGTGGAGGAGTACAAAATCCCATAGTAAATACTGGAAAACCTCAAAGTAATCAAAATATTTACAAGGAATATAAAAAGGACAATATAACAATATATTGCCCATACTTTTTAAAATTTAATGACGATACTGCACATTTAACCTTTGAAAAATATCTATTTCTAGGAAATATTTCAGTATCCAATGTAAAACAAGAGGTATTTTAATGGCACTAGGGGATAAGTAAATTTCCCCAAGGTGCCACTTTTTTTATTATTTTAAATTCACCATCATATAGAACCTCACTTAACCTTGAACCGTAGACAACTCTATTGGTCCAAAATTTTTCTATAGGATTTTTTTCAATAATATTAAAAATTGCACTTACCACTACTCCATGGGTAACTATTAATACACTTTCATCTCCACTTTTTACTATACCTTGTAGAAAATTATTTACTCTCTCTGTAAAGGAATAGAAGTCCTCGCTTCCTTCCATATGAAAACTCTCTGGATTATTTACATAGGTTTCAAATCTAGGGTCCTCTTTTTTTATAGTTTCTAAATTCTTTCCCTGCCAGTCTATTAATAGTATCTCCCTTAATTCAGGAAGCTTAGTAATTTCAATATTTCTATTTCCAATAATAATCTCTGCAGATTTTACGGCCCTTGGTAGATCAGAAGAATACACTCTGTCAAATTTAAGGTTCTCAATACTCTTGGAGAGATTTTCTAAATCCTCTATTCCTTTTTTAGTAAGGGGAGAGTCTAGTTGAGATTGAACAAGACCTAATTTATTCCATTCAGTTTCTCCATGTCTTGAAATATATACTTTCATCATTCACTCTCACTTGCAAGAATAGAAATTGCACATTCAATTCTCTTCTTTTCCATTTCACAACCTATTTTATATGGTTTATGAATATCCTTATTTGAGTAATGAGCGTTTGCGTGGCATCCACCGCTACAATAGTACCTTGCCCAACATGTTCTACAGTCTTCCTTTGTAAAAACATTGGAGCATTTAAAACTGTCTCTTAAATCTGTATTTACAATACCATCATTTAGGTTACCTAGTAAAAATTCCTTCTCCCCTACAAATTGATGGCAAGGATAAATTTCTCCCTTAGGAGTAATTGCAACGTACTCACTTCCCGCACCACAACCTACAGTTCTCTTTACTATACATGGACCTTGGGATAGGTCAATCATAAAGTGGAAAAATAGAAAGTTTGGATTTTCCTTCCTTATTTCAATATAATCTCTACTCATCTTTTCATATTCATCTAGAATTTTTTCAAGATGTTCTTCCCTAATTGCATACTCCTCTTTTTCATCAGTAACTACTGGTTCAATTGAAGTCTTTTCAAAGCCTTCATTGTAAAATTCCTTTAAGTCCTCTGAAAAATCCAAGTTGTTATTGGTAAAAGTTCCTCTAATATAGTAGTCTTTGTCTCCTCTTTTTGAAATAAGCTCCTTAAATTTAGGTACTATTACATCATAAGAACCTGTACTTGCAACGGTAGGCCTCATGTGGTCATTTATTTCCCTTCGTCCATCAAGACTAAGTACAACATTGTCCATATTTTCATTTATAAAGTCCTTTATTTCATCATTTAATAGAACTCCATTAGTAGTAATGGTAAATCTAAATCGTTTATTGTACTTTTTCTCCTCTTCCCTACCATACTTTACTAACTCTTTTACAAGTTCAAAATTCATAAGTGGTTCTCCACCAAAGAAGTCCACCTCTAAATTTCTTCTATTTCCAGAATTCTGTAGTATAAAGTCAAGGGCTTTTTTTCCAGTCTCTAAGTCCATTAACTCTCTTTTACCTTGAAAATCCCCTTGAGATGCAAAACAGTATTTACATCTTAAATTACAGTCGTGGGCAACGTGTAGACACATTGCCTTAATTATATTTTCAGGATTATAGGCAGGTATCCCTTGGGATATGTCCTCTGAAAATAATAGACCTTCCCTTTCAAGTTCTTTAATTTCAGAAATTGCTGCCTCTACTTCCTCTAGGGAATACTTATTCTCTAACTTACTATATATTTCATCAGTGTTACCTGGATAATAATCTAAAATACTATAAACTATTTCATCAACTACATGAACTGATCCACTTGGAATATCTAGTACAATATAGTTTCCATTTAAATGAAATTTGTGAATTTGCTTCAAATTTTCCTCCACTATCTATTAATAAATTCCTTACCTACTTCACATTCAATGCCATAGGAAATGGAATATTATTTGCCTACATTAAAAGAAGGCGGTTACCCCGCCTTACTTAGAGTTTTCACACTTTTGATTTCCAACTGTACAAGAAGTCTTGCAAGCTGATTGGCAAGATGTTTGGCATTCGCCACATCCACCATGCGCCATTGTGTCTTTAAGATTTTTATTTGTTAGTGTCTTTATATGTTTCATATGTACTCCTATTTTTCAATTATGGAATTTATTCCCCACTTCATTATTTCAAAGCGAGTATTATTTCCAGTAGTTTCAATTTCAAGTAATTCTTCCTTTACAGATACTACTCTACCTGTAATTCCTCCAATAGTTATTACTTTGTCTCCAACCTTTATACTATCTCTCATTTGGGATATTTCTTTTTCCTTTTTCTTCTGAGGTTTAATAATAAAGAAGTAGAAGACAACCATAATAAAAATAAATGGAAGAATGCTCATAAGTGCATTTTGATTGGGCATATTCGACTCCTTTCCTTTTGTACATTATATCCTTATGGGAGTAAATTTTCAAGAAATAATTAAGCCATAGTTTCCTATGGCTTAATTATTTTAGTATTTTATGAATTTTTCACACTTGCAGTTGCAAATTGGGCAATTTGTTTCTTCTGAATCAAATGTGATATATCCACATACTGGACAAAGGTAAACTCCCTCAACATCAAGGTCTTTTCCTCCGTCTACTGCTTTTTTGGCTTCTTCATATCTAACTGCGTGTACTTTTTCAGCTTCGATAGCGAATTTCATAGCTTTAACTGCTTCTTTTTCTTCTTGAAGTTCAGCTACTGCAATATATGCTGGATACATTTGAGTATATTCAAAAACTTCTCCACCAATTGCTCCCTCTAAGTGATTTGAAGTATTAGAAATTCCAAATCCTGCCATAGCTGTTACAGGGAAATCTCCTGCAACTTCTTTAAGTGCATTAAAATGTAGAGTTGCGTGAACTTTTTCTGCTTCTGCCGTTGCATCAAATAATCTCTTTACATTTGGGAATCCTTCTTTTTCTGCAAGGTCTGCCCAAATTAGGTATCTCATGTGCGCTTGAGATTCTCCACCAAATGCTGATCTTAAGTTATCTGCTGTCATATGATTCATATATATACCCCCTATTATTTTAATTTCCATCCTTTTTCATTATAGGCTAAAGATTGTTTAAAATCAATAGAACACTTAATATAATGCAAAAGTTATGCACTTATTTTACATTAAATTTATTATATGTTTTCAATTTTCTTAGTTTGGTCCCATGTAGTAAGGGCATCTATAAATTGGTCCAGTTCTCCATCATTTACTGAGTCTATTTGATGTACTGTAAGATTAATTCTATGGTCTGTTACCCTACCCTGTGGGTAGTTATAGGTTCTAATTCTCTCGGATCTGTCTCCAGTACCAATTTGAGATTTCTTTTCCTTGTAGAGCTCTTCATGTTGCTCCTGCATCTTTAAATCATATAGCTTTGACTTTAAAATCTTCATCGCCTTTTCCTTATTTTTAAGCTGAGATTTTTCGTCTTGACAGGAAATTACTATTCCCGTAGGAATATGGGTAAGTCTTACGGCAGAGTCAGTAGTATTTACAGATTGTCCACCATTTCCACTAGACCTAAATACGTCCACCCTAATATCCTGTGGGTCAATGTATAACTCAACGTCCTCTGCTTCAGGAAGAACTGCTACTGTTGCAGTAGAGGTATGAATTCTCCCAGAACTTTCTGTTTCTGGTACTCTCTGTACTCTGTGAACTCCAGATTCATACTTTAACCTTGAATAAGCGCCTTTACCAGTAATCATAAAGATAACTTCCTTGTAGCCGCCTATTCCAATTTCATTTGAACTAAGTATTTCTACCTTCCAACCACTTCTCTCAGCATACCTTGTATATTGACGAAGTAGAACTCCTGCAAATAATGCAGCCTCATCTCCACCAGCACCTGCACGAATTTCAACTATTACGTTTTTATTGTCGTTTTCGTCCTTTGGAACTAATAGTATCTTTAATTCTTCCTCAATGACTTCAATTTTCTCCTCTAGAGTTTTTATATCCTCCTTTACCAATTCCTTAAAGTCGTCGTCTAGCTTTTCCTTTAACATATCCTTAGAATCGGTAAGTTCATTTTTTACAGATTGGTACTCCCTATATTTTTCAACAATAGGTCCAATTTCAGCGTGTTCTATGGCAAGTTTTTGAAATAATTGGGAGTTATTTATTACCTCCACATTTGATAGTTGTTGCTCTAGTTCAACATATCTATCTTCAAATACAACTAATTTTTCGTACATAATTTCCCCTTTACTACTCTATCCCTGTTTTCAAGGTCCACTATAATTTCAATTTCAGTATAATTATTTTCCTCAAGTAGTTTTTTTACTCTCTCACCTTGGTCAAATCCAATTTCAAAAATCAAATATCCATTGGGATTTAAATGTTCCTCTGCCTTTTTTACTATTTCCCTGTAGAAATTTAAACCATCTTCACCACCGTCAAGGGCAAGTATGGGTTCAAATTCCCTTACCTCTAATTGAAGTTTATCCAGCTCATTCCTTGGAATATAGGGTGGATTGGAGTAAATTAAATCAAAAGTTCCCTCAACATTTTCAAAGAGATTGCTTTTGTAAACCCTGTAATTTACAGAGTGTTTTTCCATATTTCTCTTAGTAAGTTCCAAGGCAGAATCTGAAATATCTACTCCTTCAATATAAATATCTATGGCTTTTCCCACTGAAATAATTACTGCTCCAGATCCTACTCCTATTTCCACCATGGAATTTAAGTTATTTTCACTTAGGGTAGAGATAATCGTTTCTACTGAAATTTCCGTATCAGACCTAGGAATTAAAACATCTCTACTTACAAAAAACTCATTTCCGTAAAAATAGGTCTTTCCCAGTATATATTGAAGAGGCTCTCCTTCTACCCTTCTTTTAATAATACTTTTAAATTCCTCTACTATACTCTCCTCTAATTCCCTACTTCCATTTACAATTAAGTAGGAATCATCTACGTTTAAAAGCTCCTTTAAAATATACCTACTCTCCACAAATGGATTGGTGTAGGCAATATTTTGAAGTTTTTCTACAGAATACCTTAGTAGAGAATTTATGTCCATAAATCACTTTCTCCCTCTTCTGGAAGTACTGCCTTTAGGGATTTTATTGCAACTTCTATCATTTCATCATCTGGTTCTCTAACTGTAAAGTATTTTTGAACAAGTATTCCGGGAACGGCAATAGTTTTACATAGTCCTGAGCTACTCTTTCCAATAAATCTATTTACCTCGTAGGAAACTCCAGCAATAATTGGGAAAAGTATAATTCTAGTTAGTATTCGCATTACAGGATTTGGCCAGCCGAAAAATGAAAGTACAATAGTTGAAATAATAAGCACCATAAAGATAAAACTAGTTCCACATCTTGGGTGAACTCTAGGATACTTTCTAACATTTTCAACAGTTAATTCCTCTCCACTTTCGTAGCAGTGGATACTCTTGTGTTCTGAACCATGGTACTCAAAAACCCTTCTTATATCCTCTAGTTTGGAAATATAGTATAGGTAGATTAAAAATACCAAAATTCTAATTACTCCTTCAATAAGGTTTAGTAGAAAAACGCTGGAAACCATATTTTTAAATAGGTTTGTCAGTAGATTTGGCAGTATCATAAAAAATACTATTGCAATGGTAAAGGATGCAAGTATGGTTAAAAACATACTGGTATCCTCTGTAGTTTCCTCTTCCTCTTCAAAAAATGAAGCTGAATAGGTTAGAGCCTTAGTACCTATTACCATGGACTCTATTAATTTAAAAACTCCTCTAATTACTGGAAATCTTAAAATACTATATCTATCTGAAAGGGACTTTAATTCGTCCACCTTTAATTCAATTTCATGATCTGGTTTTCTAACGGCTATTGCAATTTTTGAAGGACCTCTCATCATTACACCCTCTATTAGTGCCTGTCCTCCAATAGTCGTTTTAAAACTATTAGGGTTATAAACTTTCTCTTCCAAATTTACCTCCTACAAAAAATATGGTTAGTTACACTAACCATATTACTTGTTTCTTGCATATTTTTTATTAAATCTTTCAATTCTTCCGCCATGATCAGTAAACTTTTGCTTACCGGTAAAAAACGGATGGCATTCTGAACAGATTTCCACTTTCAAGTCTTCTTTTACAGAGCCTGTTTTAAAAGTATTTCCACAAGCGCAGGTTAAAGTTGCTTCCTTGTATTCTGGATGTATATCTTTTTTCATTGTAACCCTCCTTCTATTTCAAATGTATTAAGCTATTTATAACTTCTCAATTATAGCATAAAGTATTTGGATTTACAAATATAAAATCTTATTAAACTTCATTTCTTTTATAAAATCTCTATTATTTTTAGTCTTTACTATATTATCTAGTACCAGCTCAGTAACATCAGAAGTATCCATACCTCCCATTGCACGTCTTAAATTCCATGCAAATTCAAGTTCGTCCTTATTTAAAAGCAGTTCTTCCTTTCTAGTACCGGATTTATTTATATCTATTGCTGGGAAAATTCTTCTCTCTGAAAGTTTTCTATCTAGGTGTAATTCCATATTGCCTGTACCCTTAAACTCCTCAAAGATTACATCGTCCATTCTACTTCCCGTTTCTATAAGAGCCGTAGCAATAATAGTTAAACTTCCACCCTCTTCAACATTTCTAGCCGCACCAAAAAAACTTTTAGGCTTGTGTAGGGAAAGTGGGTCAAGTCCTCCAGAAAGTGTCTTTCCACTAGGAGGTGTTACAATATTATAGGCTCTAGTAAGTCTAGTTAATGAGTCAAGTAGTATTACAACATCTTGTTTTTGCTCAACTAATCTCTTTGCACGCTCAATTACCATTTCAGAAACCTTAATATGATTTTTAGGCTGTTCATCAAAGGTAGAATATGCTACCTCTCCATTAATTGACCTTTTCATATCGGTAACTTCCTCTGGTCTTTCATCTATAAGTAATACAATTAAATGTACTTCTGGATATCTTTTAGAAATTGCCGTTGCAACTCTCTTAATTAAAGTGGTTTTTCCAGACTTAGGTTGAGAAACGATTAGTCCCCTCTGTCCCTTTCCAATAGGTGCAACTAAATCTATTAGTCTTGTAGCTAAATCCTTCTCATCATATTCAAGGATAAGTTTCTCCCTTGGATATAGTGGAGTTAAACTGTCGAAGTTCTTTCTCTTTGATGCCTCATTTGGGTCCATGCCATTAATGCTCTTTATATAGATTAAAGCCTTGTATCCGTCGTTATTATTTGGCGCTTTAGTAATTCCCTTTACAAGGTCCCCAATTTTTAATCTAAACCTTCTAATTTGAGATGGAGCAACGTAAATATCTCCATCACTTGAAAGATAATTCTCCACTCTTAAAAATCCATATCCATCAGAGTGAACTTCAAGGACTCCTTCTGAAAGGTTTGCCTCCTCCATGTGTTCTAAGGCTTCAGTTGCATTATCAGAAAGATCGGCAAAGTCAATTTTACTAATATCTATTGACTCTTCTTCCTCATCCTCCTCATTGGAATACTCCTCAAATTCACGAGCCTCCTCTAAAAGTTCCACCCTTTCAAGTAAATCTCTCTTACTAATTCCAGGGTCAACTTCTATTCCAAGTTCTTCAGCCTTGTTTTTTAGTACCTCAAAGGACATACTATTATCCGCAGGTACAAATTTATCCTGAGCAGCAAGTATTTCGTCTATAATCTCATCCTTTTTGTACTTGTATGGACTTTTTATCTTTAACTTTGTTGCATACTCTCTTAAATTTGAAAGGGATATACTTAAAAGATCATTCCTAGTGTATTTTACATCGTCAGTAACTTCATTGGCAGTAATATATCTAAGGTAGTCCTCCTTTGAAAAATTTTCACTTACCATAAGACCCATGGATAGTGCCATTTTTTTTAGATCCTCAATGGATTTATTTAGTAGTACATCAGAATTTGACTTTTCCCTTTCGGCTCTAGCTTTATTTATTAATTCTATTAGTTCTTCTTTTTTAAACTTTTTTGGATTGTAGATTCCATATTCAATAGCAAGATTTTCTAATTCCTGCTTACTGGATTTTATTAAATTCTCCTCTCCCAAAATATCTCCTTTCTATTTTGCATATCCTGGTTTTTGATCTAGTTTGTGAACACTCTCAATAAATCTAATAGTTCCACTAGGTAATCTTAGTACAAGAGAATGGGTCTTAGCCATATTCTTTCCAAAGTACTTAATTCCATTAAGTAGATCTCCAGAGGATATACCTGTTGCGGCAAATAGTACATCATTACCCTTTACCAAGTCGTCTATATTTAAAATCTTAGTAATATCATTTCCAATTTTTTTACAACGCTCTTCCTGTTCTTCGTCAGTAGGGTGAAGTCTACCTTGGAAATCTCCTCCTAGACATTTAAGAGCTGCTGCAGCAATAACCCCCTCTGGAGCACCACCTCTACCCATCATAATATCTACACCAGATTCTTCAAAACAGGTTTCAATAGAGGTTACAATATCTCCGTCTTGAACCATTTTTATTCTAGCGCCAAGGGCTCTAATTCCCTTAATCATTTCCTCGTGACGCTCTCTCTTTAAAATTGCAACTGTAATATCAGATACGTCCTTATCTAGTGCCTTTGCAACTCTCTTAATATTTTCAGAAGGAGAGTCTAGTAGATTAATACATCCCTTTGCCCTTGGTCCACATGCAATTTTATCCATGTATACGTCTGGAGCGTGAAGTAAATTTCCACGAGGTGCAACTGCTACTACTGCAATGGCATTATTTGAACCATCTGCAATTGAAGTAGTACCATCTATTGGGTCAACTGCAATATCTACTGCATCATGAGACTCACCTTTTTTACCAATATTTTCTCCAATATATAACATTGGTGCTTCGTCTATTTCCCCTTCTCCAATTACAACTACTCCGTCAATTTCAACCGTATCAAACATTCTTCTCATTGCATCAACAGCTGCTTGATCTGCTGCAATTTTATCTCCTCTTCCTAAAAACTTTCCAGATGAAAGAGCAGCAGCTTCTGTAACTCTAGCTAAATTTAGCCCAAGATTTCTATCCATTTTCTTCTCCTTACTTATTCCAATCACTTAAAAATTTCTCAATTCCACTATCTGTTAGTGGATGGTTTAACATAGATTTAAATACCTTGTATGGAACGGTGGCAATGTCTGCCCCAGATTTTGCAATTTCATAGATATGTATAGTATGGCGTACACTTGCTGCAATAATTTCACACTTAATATCGTAAAGACTAAAGGTATCTGCAATATCCCTTACAAGTTCCATTCCATCATGACCAATATCGTCAATTCTTCCAATAAAAGGACTTACATAACTTGCCCCAGCACTAGCCGCAAGTAGAGCTTGGTTTAATGAGAAAATTAAAGTTACATTGGTTTTAATTCCCTCTTTTGCAAGAATACTTACTGCCTGTAAGCCCTCTGAAGTTATTGGAATTTTAATGACAATATTTTTGTGAATTTTAGCAAGTTCTCTAGCTTCCTCAACCATTTTTTCACTTTCAAGGGATATGACTTCGGCGCTAATTGGTCCGTCTACAATCTCTGAAATTTCCCTTACTACCTCTTTAAAATCCCTGCCCTCTTTTGCAATAAGACTTGGATTAGTAGTAACTCCAGAGATTACTCCCCAAGAATTTATTTCCTTAATCTCACTAATATTTGCAGTATCTATAAAAAATTTCATACATCACTCCTTAGTAATACAACAGCCTCTGCGGCAATTCCCTCTTCCCTACCAACAAAACCAAGTTTTTCTGTAGTAGTTGCTTTTATTGAAACATTTTCAACTTCTGTGTGAACTATATTTGAAATGGTATGTCTCATTTCATCAATATAGGGCGAAAATTTTGGTCTCTCTGCCATAATCACACAGTCTATATTTCCAATGGCAAAACCATCTTTTACCATTAGTTCATATACCTTACCTAGTAGTATTTTACTATCTATGTCCTTGTACTCACTATCTGTATCGGGAAAGTGAAACCCTATATCTCTTTTTGAAAGAGCTCCTAAAATTCCATCCATTACTGCATGAATTAGTACATCAGCGTCTGAATGGCCAAGTAATCCCTTTTCAAAGGGAATTTCTATTCCACCAACTATAAGTTTTCTACCCTCTACTAATTTATGAACATCTACTCCAAGTCCAATTCTCATTTTTCCTCCAAAATCTTCCCTCTGGCAATTGCCTCGGCAATTACAAGGTCCTCTTTAGTGGTAATTTTAATATTGTAGTAGTCACTTTCTACAATCTTTACTTTTTTTCCAGTCTTTTCAACTAAGGAACAGTCATCTGTACCATAGTAGCCTTCGTCGTAAGCCTGTTGGTATGCCTTTAAAAGTATGTCCTTTTTAAAAACTTGGGGAGTTTGAATTGCCCATAGAATACTTCTATTTGGGGTATAGTCCACTACCTTTCCATTTGCAGATACCTTTATAGTATCCTTTACAGGATTTGCCAGTACACTTGCCCCAGTTTCATCTACAGCTTCAATAACTTCCCTAATTCTATTTGCCTCTACAAAGGGTCTTACTCCGTCGTGGGTTAGAATAATCTCCGTTTCATCGGGGACATTTTCAAGGCCACTTCTAATAGAGTCCTGCCTTTCCTTCCCACCATAGGCTATTTTATGACTTTTTTTAATGCCATATTCACTTAGTATATGGCCAATATATTGTATATCAGAGTGTTTTATTATAAGGATAATATGATCAACATATTCACACTCTACAAATTTTTCAATTGTATGGGCTAGGATGGGTTTTCCATGAATAGTAAGAAACTGTTTAGAAATTCCCATATTCATTCGAGTACCCATACCTGCCGCAGCAATAATAGCGCAAACAAATTTACCCCTATACATTTTACTCTCCAATACCTAACTCTTTAATTGCATATTCCATAACCTCTTTTGCTACGGGAGCAGCAAGGACTCCACCATAGTCCATTACATTTTCTATTACTACTGAAACTGCTATTTGTGGATTTTCAGCTGGAGCAAATGCAACAAACCAGGCATTATTAGACTGTTCATTTCTCTGTGCAGTACCAGATTTTCCTGCAACTGTTATTCCACGAATTTGTGCATTTTTTCCACTACCACTTCTTACAGCTTCAATCATGTACTCCCTAATATTATGGGCATTATCTACGCCAATTGCCTCAGAAAGTACCTTTGGCTCAACTTGGTAGGCGATGTTACCCTCTTTATTTTGAGCCCTTGAAACAATATATGGCTTCATAATTTTGCCGTCATTTGCTATTGCAGAGGTAATTAAACACATCTCCAGTGGACTTGTAATAACATTACCTTGCCCAATTCCAGAAGCAGCCAGTGTAGTAAGGGGAAGGGTTTCTGTGTGTTGAAACTTTGAAGTAACAAGTGGTATATCAAAATCTATACTTTGATTTAGCATGAACTTATCTGCAACTTCCCCAAACTTTTTCTGTCCAACGTCTACAATTTTCTTAACGTAGTAGGTATTAATGGATTTTGTAAATGCCTCCATTAAATCCACCTTACCATAGACTGCATTATCGGCATTTTTAAACTTTCTACCGTCTATTTCCTGTTCACCAATGTCCTCGTATGTTAAATTTATTCCAGATTCAAGTATGGCAGCGGTACTTACTATTTTAAAAGTAGAACCGGGAGCATACTGACCCATTGTCGCCTTATTTACAAGAGCTCCTTGGTTTTGCTCATTAATCGCCCTAATATCCCTATCAATACTTTCAGCATTAAAATCTGGTAGACTTATCATTGAGTAAACTTCTCCAGTCTTTGGATTCATAGTAACTATTGCACCACGCTCTCCAGTAGCTTCTAAAATTTCCTTGGTTTTCTGCTGAAGTCTAGTATCCAGTGTAATGTATAAGTCGTTTCCAACCTTTTCTGTATCCTTATTATTTATAAGATTTTTAAACCTGTTAATTAAATCCACTTCATTTTTTCCAAGTAGGTAATCTCTATAAGTTGCCTCTAGTTGGTAATCTCCAACTTGTACTCCAGAATATCCAAGTACATGGGAATATAAAAATGGATACTCATACTTTCTAGTATATCTTCCCTTTGAACCTGTCGTAGTTGCAAGGAGGATTCCGTTACGATCGTATATATCCCCTCTTTTTATTTCATTTTTAGCAATTACAGACCTTCTATTCTCTGGTCGCTTTACAATATCAGCTGCTCTAAATACTTCAAAATAGGTAAGATACGCTACAATACTCATACAGAGTAAAATAAGAAATACTAGAACTACTAATATTCTATTTTTTTCTTTACTATTCATCTATTCACTTCTTTCATACTTATAGCTCATATCCTCGCTAGTAACCTGTAGTATTCCAAGGGTAATAAAGGAGGATAAAAGAGAACTACCACCATAGGAAATAAATGGAAGTGTAATTCCAGTAAGGGGAATAATTTTAGTAATTCCACCAATATTTAAAAACATCTGTACCACAAATAGGATAATGGACCCAATTGCCAGTATTCTATAAAAGACATACTTCTGCTCTAGGGCAATTTTAATACCTCTATAGAGAAGCAGAATAAATAACATAACTATTCCAATTCCAACAAGAATACCCATCTCTTCACAGATTACAGGAAAGATTGCATCGGTATATGCCTCTGGAATTTGATTAGGGAATCCATTTCCAATTCCAACTCCAAAAAATCCCCCTTCTGCTATGGAAATTAATGACTGTACAATTTGTAGACCAGCGTCGTAAGAATCAGCCCATGGGTTAATCCAAATTGCAACTCTTCTCCTAACGTGAGAGAAGTTAAAATAACCTATAATTCCTCCAACTAACATAAGGAGAATATTTACAACTATTGCCTTTCTATCATCTTCATAGATAAACTGAATTCCCGTAAATATTGCAAGAAAAATAACGGCAGTTCCTAAATCTCTTTGAATAAATAGAAGTCCAACAAAAAGATAAACTGCACCAACTAAAAAGATAGATGGATTTTTAATATATTTTTTTACAGTATCTTGGAATTTTGAATAATATGAAGCAAGAAATAAAATCAAAAGAACTTTAGAAATTTCAGTAGGTTGAAATGAAAAGCTATCAATCTTAATCCAGTTTTTTGCTCCCTTATGGGTACTTGCAAAAATAAAGGTAACAATAAATAGAAATAGAATCCCCAAGTAATATAGATAACCTAAGTTTTCCAATTTTCTAAGGGCCTTCATTGCAAAGTAGGTTAGATAAAAAAGTAGTATCCCAGAGAGAGCCCAAATAAGTTGTGAAACTCCAAGCTCTTGATTTATCCTATAGCTCATTACAACACCTATGGATAAACACATGGAAACTATTAAAAATATATAGTTATCCCCTGAAGATACTCGTCCCAATATAAAATTTGAAATGTATATAATAAGAATTAGACCTAGGAAAAGTGAAATATTGTACTTGTCTAAATTTCCATCCTTGTAGAAAAATAGAAGAATAATACAAAGTAATTCAAATACTAATAATAGATCCCTTGGTCTTCTTACTCTCGAAAGATTTGAAATCATACTAC
>CAYFUL010000026.1:8742-20319 GCA_964346375.1 uncultured Peptoniphilaceae bacterium | reverse complement strand
TGGAGTCGTGGGTAGAAAAAGTTCTATCATCATTAGACAATAGTCCAGTAGTTGCGCTTGCAACAGAGGGAATAGATCCCCTACTAAGTACTCATCACCACCATAAAGATGAAGATGAACATGAACACGACCATGACCATGGAATATATGACCCACACGCATGGCTATCCCCTGCAAATGCAAAAGTAATGCTTAAAAATATCCTTGATAGTTTTGTAGCAACTGATGCTGCAAATAAGGAGTACTACGAGGAAAACTATAAAAAATATATAGATGAATTGGAAAAATTAGATAAGGAATATAGAGAAGCAGGCATTTCTGGAATGACAATAGTAGTTAGCCACGAAGCCTATGGATATTTATGCAGAGATTATAATTTAAAACAAATTGGAATAGAGGGAATTAACTCCACTACTGAACCTGATCCAAAGACCATGGCAGAAATTGTAGAGTTAATTAATGAAAATGGAATAAAAAGCATCTACACCGAGGAAAAGTTAAACACTAGAGTTGCAGATGTTATTGCAGAAAAAACTGGTGCAACTGTAATCTATTTAAGTCCTCTTGAAAGTTTAAGCCCTAACGAAAAGAAAAACTCCGACGACTACTTCTCCATTATGAGAAATAATTTAAAGGCATTAAAAGATGGCGCCAATAATTAAACTTAAAGACGCGTACTTTTCCTACGGGAAAAACGAGGTACTAAAGGGAATAAATTTAGAGATCTACCCTGGAGATTTTATCGCCCTCTACGGTGAAAATGGATCTGGAAAATCTACCCTTGTTAAAATTCTTCTATCACAACTTAAATTAAATAGGGGAGAGTTAATTTTCTCCCCTAGTTTAATGCCAGGGCATATTGGATACGTTCCACAGATTATGCCTGCTGATTTAATGAGCTTTCCCATTACAGTTTTTGAAGTGGTAAGTCTAAGCCTATATCCAGAAATTAGCAGACTAAAAAAATTAGATGAGACCCATATTGGTAGGATACTAGAGGTACTTGATATTGTAGGTATGAAGGAATTTAAAGAGGAGTTATTTGGAAACCTCTCTGGGGGACAGAAGCAAAGGGTTCTTATTGCAAAGGCAATTCTTGGAAGTATTGATGTACTAATTTTAGATGAACCTACAAATGGAATAGACGTAGTTATGAAAGAGACCCTTGGAAATCTTCTCCACCACCTTAATAAATTTCATGGTATTACAATTTTTGTAATTACCCATGAGAAAAAATTTATAGAGGAGTACGCTACGAGAAGTATTATTTTAGAAGATGGGAGGCTTGCAAATTGAGTATATTCTCCTACGGATTTATGATTAGAGCCTTAATTGTAGGCCTTGTCCTTTCATGTATTATTCCACTTATGGGAGTGGTAATTGTAAATAAGAGGATGTCTGTAATTGGAGATGCCCTCTCCCACGTATCCCTTGCCGGCGTAATGATTGGACTACTTGCAGGAACTCTCCCCATGATTGGAGCAATGTTTGCCTGTGTAATTGCAGGACTTACTTTAGAATTTATTCGAAAAAAATTCCCCGGCTATGGAGAAATTGCAACTTCCATAGTTATGTCAACGGGAGTTGGTCTTGCATCACTTCTATCTGGATTTATAAGGGAAAGTGTAAATTTTGAAACCTTTTTATTTGGAAGTATAGTTTCTATTTCCCTTGAGGAATTTTACCTTACCCTTGCCATTTCTGCAGTGGTATTTATTGTATTTTTAATACTCTATAGGGATCTTATGTATATATGCTTTGACGAAGTTGGGGCAAGATTATCGGGAGTGAATGTGGATTTTGTAAATACCCTTTTTATGATTTTAGTGTCTATTACAATTTCCATTGCCTCAAGAACTGTTGGGGTACTAATTATCTCTTCACTAATGGTAATTCCCGTTGCATGTGCAATTAGAACTTCCAAAAGCTATTTCCGCACAACAATACTCTCCAGTATATTTGGAATATTTTTTACAGAATTTGGACTTGTTGTATCATTTTACTTGGGGTTAAAGCCAGGTGGTACTATTGTTTTAATTGGAGTTATTACTTTAATAACAATACTGCTTTTTGGAAAGAAGAATTAAAATAAGGACTAGCATTTGCCAGTCCTATTTTTTTATATTTAAAATAATCTGTTTAACAATTCTGAAAGAGTCCTTACCTTTTCCACCTCTATCCCAACGTCCTTTACTTGGGATGATAGTGGGATAAATGCCTTTTTAAATCCCATACGGTGTGCTTCTTTTAAACGCTTTTCAATTGAGGGGACTTGTTTTAACTCTCCCGTAAGTCCCACATCTCCAATAAATACATATTCACCATCTACTGGTTTATTTAATGTACTTGATGCCATGGAAACTAGTACGGCTAAATTTGATGAAGGCTCTTTTAATTTCATATCCCCCATGGTTTTTACTACCATATTTCTGTCGTATAGTTTTATTCCGCCCCTCTCCTCCAATATGGAGATAAGGGTGTTTAATCTCTCACGCTTTATACAATCTGCAATCCTTGATGGATATGGCAAAAAGGACTTACTTGCAAGTGCCTCTACCTCAAGTAGAACAGGCCTAGTTCCCTCAAGGGTTACTGTTATTGCAGACCCCGGTACGTATTCCTCTTTACTCCTCTTTGTCATAAAGTACATACTTGGATTATCTAAGGACATTAGCCCTTCCTCTGTCATTAAAAAAAATCCCGTCTCTCCTGTGGAACCATATCTATTTTTTGTGGACACAAGTATTCTAAGTTCTTCATTGTCCTCTGTTTCAATTAACAGTACAGTATCAACTAAGTGCTCAAGCGCTCTTACTCCTGCTAGTTCATCTTCCTTAGTCATCTGCCCCACCATAAATACTGCTCGTTTTCTCTCAGGATTTTTTCCAAACTCTGTAAGTATTGATGCACATTCCATAGTTTGAGTTGGAGTTCCTGGTCTTGATGTAAGCTCTCTACTTTTTATAGTCTGTATTGAATCTACAATTACTATATCTGCGTCAATTCGCCTTCCCTCATCTACTATATCCTCTACAATATTGTGGGAGTAGAGCCATATATTTTCTCCACTGTCCTTGCCAATTCTAAGGGATCTAGATTTAATTTGAGATAGGGATTCCTCTCCGGATGCGTAGAGAATTTTAAGACCCTTTTTTGAAAGGGCATGGGCAACTTGGAGTAGTAGTGTACTCTTACCAGCTCCCGGTTTTGCCGTAACTATACTTACTCCATCTCTAACTATTCCAAATCCCATTACCCTATCAAATTCTTCAATACCAGAGGAAATTCTCTCCTCCTTTGAAAAATCAACTTGGTCTAATTTCTCCGCTTGTGCAATTTTATTTTTTACAGCAGAAGAGGAAGTAACACTTGCCACTTCCTCAATTGTATTAAAACTCCTACACTCTGGACATCTTCCATAGTAAACGGGAGCAATATATCCGCAATTACTGCATTTGTACTCTTTCTTTTGCTTCTTCATACTTTGCCTCTGTAATTTTTACATTATTATCCTCAAAGTCTATTACTATTGCGCTACCACTCTTTATATTTCCAAGTAGGTACTCGTCTGCAATTAAATCCTCTACCACAGTTCTTATTGCCCTTTGTAGTGGCCTTGCCCCAAATGCCTTATTGTAACCTACTTCCAATAGATGTTTCTTTAACTCATCTGTATACACTGCTGAAATTTCCAGTTCTGAAAGTCTCTTATCCAATTCTAGAAGTTGAATATCCAGAATATTTATTAATTCCTTCTCATCAAGTTCTCTAAATACTACTACTTCATCTAGTCTATTTAAAAACTCTGGTCTAAAGGTATTTTTTAATTCCTCATCTATTAGTTTTTTCATATTGTCATACTCTTCCTCAGACTGATCCTTTGTGCCAAATCCAAGTACAGTTTTTTTCTTTAGTCTATTTGCACCAACATTTGAGGTCATAATTATTACTGTGTTTTTAAAGTCCACAGTTCTTCCCTGTGCATCTGTTAATCTACCGTCGTCTAGTATTTGAAGTAGTATATTAAATTCATCTGGGTGTGCCTTTTCCATTTCGTCAAATAGTATTACAGAGTATGGCTTTGAACTAACTGCCTCTGTTAACTGTCCACCTTCGTCATATCCTACATATCCTGGAGGTGAACCAACTAGCCTTGATACTGTGTGTTTTTCCATATACTCACTCATATCACTTCTAATCATTTGATCTTCGTCCCCAAATAGATTACTTGCCAGTTCCTTTGCCAAGTATGTTTTACCCACTCCTGTAGGCCCTACAAATATAAATGACCCTATTGGTTTATTCTTATCTTTTAAGCCCACTCTCGCCCTTTTAACGGCCTTAGAAAGGCTTTTAACTGCCTGTGCCTGACCTATTACTCTCCTATTTAAATTCTCCTCTAAATGGATAAGCTGTTCAGTTTCCTCTGTAGTCATTTGAGTTACAGGTACAGTAGACCAATCGGATACTATCTCTGCAATTTCCTCGCTAGTTACCCTTGGAGTTGATTTAGAATTTTCTAAATCAGAGTATTTTTCTATCTCCTGTTGTACTCGCCTTTGCTCATCTCTATAAAATGCTGCCTTTTCAAAATCCTGGTCTAGTACGGCGTTACTCTTCTGTCTTTCAATTTCCTCTAGTTCCTTTTTAAGTTCCTTTAGAGGATTTTTGTCCTTGTAGTTTGCAATTCTAATTTTAGATGCAGCTTCATCTATTAAATCTATTGCCTTATCTGGTAAAAATCTATCTGTAATATATCTATCAGAGAGTTCAACGGCGGCTACTATTGCCTCGTCATCTATACTTACTCCATGGTGTTCCTCATACTTGCTAATTAGACCACGAATAATTTCAATACTCTCATCTACAGTAGGCTCATCTACCATAATTGGCATAAGTCGTCTTTCAAAGGCAGAGTCATTTTCTATATGCATTCTATATTCCTCAATAGTTGTTGCACCAATTACTTGAAGCTCTCCCCTAGTTAGTAGTGGCTTTAAAATATTTGAGGCATCCATTGCACCTTCTGCAGCTCCTGCTCCTATTAGTACGTGGATTTCGTCTATAAATAATATTATATCTCCATCTGCTTGGACTTCCTCAATTACAGTTTTTATTCTGTCCTCAAAGTCTCCTCTGTACTTTGCCCCAGCTATCATTCCACTTACATCAAGGGTTCTTATTTCCTTGTTTAAAATAATATCTGGAACTTTTCCCTCTACAATCCTTTGGGCAAGTCCCTCTGCTATGGCAGTTTTACCAACTCCCGGTTCTCCTATTAGTACAGGATTATTTTTAGTCCTTCTTGATAGAACTTGTACTATTCTTTCAATTTCCCTCTCCCTACCAATTACTGGGTCGATTTTTCCATCCTTTGCCCTTTGGTTTAGGTTGATAGTATATTTTTCAAGTGCCTTTGCTCCCTTATCTCCCTTAGCATTCTGTTGGGTAGGTTGTTTTTTATATCCAATGGAGTTTAGTATGACTTGCTCTAACTTTATAAAGTCCACTCCTAATCTCTTTAATACGAGAATGGCAACTCCTTGGCCCTCCTTTAAAATTCCAAGTAGTAGGTGTTCTGTTCCTACATAGGAGTGATTTAACTCCCTTGATGAATCAAAGGCAAGTTCAAAAATCCTCTTTGTCCTTGGTGTATATGTTAAATTTACAATATTTTCGTTATTTCCCGGCGCAACTATATCAAGAGTTGTTGCCTTAGCTCTTTCAAAGCTAATTCCCATTTGATTTAGTATTGCAGCGCCTCCTCCAGAACCCTCCTTGATTATTCCAAGAAGTAAATGCTCTGATCCTATATATGCGTGGCGTTGTTCCCTCGCCTCATTCTGAGCTATTAGAATGGCTTTTTGGCTACTTTCAGTAAATCTTCCAAAAACTCCCATTAAAGTTCCTCCTTAATCCTCTTTCTCATTAGGGAAGCCCTATATATATCACGGGTCTTTTTATCCATTAGAAATCCCCTTTCGATTTGAATCTTACTCTCCTTGGTACTTAGCATTAGTTCGTATATCTTTCTTACATCAATATTTCTAAGTCCAGAACCTAGAGCAATATTGGACAGTAATTCTAAAGCCTCGTCCTTTTCCATAACTCTTGCGTTTTCAAGTACGCCTATGGAGCGATAGTAGATGTCCTCTAAATCTATTATTGAATCTCTATATAGTCTATCCCTATTTTCTTCCTCAACAAGAATAATCTCTCTTGCTATATTAATCATCTTAGTAATAATATCTGCCTCGGTTTCACCAATGGTCTTATTATTTACCATGGTGTAAATCCCTCCAATGGCTTTATTAATTGGATTTCTCCTGGTATAAAACTTATACCCTAAACGGGATATATCTGTAAGAGTCTTATCCATATTTAAAAATTTAATGGCTGGTAGATGTAGAGTAATGCTGGATTTTAAACCAGTACCTACATTTTTTGTAGCAGAGGTTAAATATCCTAGAGTCTCATCAAAGGCAACCTTTAATTCCCTCTCAAGTACATTTACTACCTCTACTGCTCTACTATATACATCCCTTAGGGAAAGGTCATCGTCCCAAGCCTCAACGGTAATATGGTCCTTATAGTTTACATATACCTTTAGTTTTGAGTCGATTTCAAAAATATATACCCCATCTCTAGGTTTAATACTATTTGCACCGATAAAATCATCTTCAATATAGTAGAGCTTATCTAGGGGAGATAATTTTTCAAGGGATACCTTATTGTAGGTATAGTGTTCCCTTAGTACCTCCTCTACCTTATCTACAACTTTTGCCTTCTCATCACTGGAGAGTTTATTTACAAAGTTAAATCCAGAGAGATTTCTCATAATTCTTACCTTACTTGCAATTACAAAATCCCTCATTAACAATTCTTCCTTAACTCCTTTAATTTATCCCTAACATCTGCAGCCTTTTCGTAATCCTCCATGGAGATTGCAATATTTAAATCTCCCATTAATTCACGTTCCCTACGAATTAAATTAGTAGTATCAATTGCAGAAGGTGGGATATTTCCCCTATGGTAGGATGAACCTTGAGACTTCTCAAGATTTGAAACTATTACAGGTTTAAAAACGCTGTAACAAAATTCACACCCTACAACTCCTGTCTTTCTATATTCCCCATACCTAGTATGGCAATGGCTACACTCTATATCTAAATCCTCGTCCTCTTCCTCTTGATTGGAGGTAAAATTAAAAATATTCTTTACAAGATTATTTAAAAAGTCCTCTCCACCTGCAACCTTAAAATTTTCTTCCATAATTTCATTTGCACATTCATAACAGAGGTGGACCTCCTGAGCACGTCCTTCAATTAGGACAGTGTAAAATATATTCGCCTGATTTTTTTTACATCTATCACAAATCATAATTACCTCCCCGTATTAAAAATTACAAGAAGCAAGTTCTTAATCATATCTGCCCGTATGGTATTTCTACAATCTGTACAGCTATTTAAACTTCTATCACTTAGGGCAATTCTAATCATCTCTTCTTCTCTATCGGTGATATATTCCTTGTTATTTAAAAGCTTTAGAATTTCGTCGCTTTTATCCTTGGTTAGAGCATCTCCAATTTCTTCAAGGAGTATATCTAAAAGTTTACCCTTATCTTCAAGTTTTACCCTAACAATTCTAATATATCCTCCGCCGCCACGCCTTGACTCTACGTAGTAACCCTTGTAGGGTGTAAAGCGAGTAGTTAGTACATAATTTATTTGAGAAGGAGCACATTCAAAATGCTCCGCTAATATTGACCTTTGAATTTCAACTGATCCACTATTGGATTCGTCCAATAGGTTGGAAATAAAATCTGCTATGGTATTAGAAATTCGTGCCATAATTCACCTTCCTGACCATCTTTTACCTTGTTTATAAAAAAATTTCTTTAGAATATTGTAGCAAGACACTGATGAAATGTCAATAATGGTCAAAGAATGGAGTGCTTTATTTTACCATTATAATAAATTGCTCCACTTTTTCCATTATAGTATTTTACAAATTATTTGAATGTTTTTAGTTCTTCTCCCACTCTAAGCTGCCCTCTTAAAAAACTAAGCCTATTATCCATTTCAATAAGTTCCTTTAATACTTCCTTCTCCTCATTTGAAGTTGTAATGATTTTTGAAATGCCTCCGTTCTTTATAACCAGCCTTGTATCTGCCATAAGGGCAAGGCTTGGGTCATGGGTTGCAATAAAAACTATCTTCTCCTTACTAAGTAGTAGTTCTATTGCCTTTGCCTTGTCTATCCCTGCGTTTTCAAGTTCATCTATTAATACAATTGGACTCTTTGAAAGATTTGCAGTATCGGAAATCATAAGTGCCCTAGATTGGCCTCCACTTAGAGAAGTAATTTCACTCTCTAAGGAAAATTCCTCTCCCGTTAATCTATTTGCCTCCTCAATAATCTTTGGAATCTTTTCACTTGGATCCACAAAACGGCTACTACAATGGAGTTTTAAAAATTCTCCAACAGTTAAATCCATTACAAAGTTCATATTTTGAGAAAGCTGCGCCACTAACTTGTCCCTATTTGAAAATCTACTCTCTAAATCCCGCGGCTCCCCATTTATTAAAATCCTTCTTCCGCTGGGAGTATCTCCATTTGCAATCCACTCTATATCTTCAAGTAGCCTACTCTTTCCAGATCCAGTTGGTCCTACTACTGAAATTATTTGAGATGGCTTTAATGTCAGTTCCTTATAATCCTCGGCTACTCCATCTTTATTAAATCCCGGTAAAATTGTAAGGCTTTTAAGGGAATTGTCCACCCCTAAAAATTCCTCCATGGACTTAATAAATTCCTCTACTCCACTTAATAATTCCTCTTGTAGAATTGCATTTTCTTCAAAATAACTCTCTTGCAAATTCTCTACAACTTCTCCAAGGGTTGCATCTACATCCTCTATGGAAATTTCAATAGTTTCAAAGTAATTTTCAAGGTAGGGATATTTTTTAAGTAGTTCTGTTATTTTTAAATCTCTCATTTTATCTTCCTTACGTTCCCAAGCTGGTACTCATCTCCAACTCTCGTTTCCCCTAAACAGTAGGAGCATAGAGCCGTTGGCATAGGGTACCTTAATTTCATCTCCGTGTTTTTATCAATCCCCTTAGATTTTCTCCTAATAAGCTCTGAAAGTTCAAAGCTTCCCTGTCCCGTTAGTCCATTTACCCGCAATACATATGCCTTTGGATTTACCATGGAAACCCTAGACTGAAAAACTTCCCTCTCCCCTTGGGAAACTATGTCCCCCTTAGTTACAACGACTATATCTGCACTTCTTAACATTGGTCCAATTTTAAGGGGAGTGTTAATTCCTGAAAGATTATCTATTACACAAATTCCCAATTGCTCCTTAATATATGGGGAGCATCTATTACAAAGTCCTGCTGACTCGGTAATTAAATAATCGACACCTACTTCCCTCGCCCAAGTAAGCACCTCTTCAATATTGCTTACGAAAAAATGGTCGGGGCAAAGTCCACCAGATAGACCTTTTTTTACAGGGATTCCCCTTTTCTCGTAGATTATATCGTCGTCTGTATAGAGGCAGTCAAATTTTGCAACGGCACAGTTTATTCCCCTCTCTCTTAAATTTTCAATAGTCTTAATAATTACAGAGGTCTTTCCCGTAGAGGGAGGCCCTGAAAAAATAATTAAATTCATACTTCACCTAGTTCAAAATAATTTTCAATTAATTCTAAATTCTCATCAATATTCTCTAAAATTTCCCAACCAGTCCAAAGAAGTAGCTTATCCTCTGGTAGCATATTATCTATACTTGGATTAGTAGTTGGAAATTTACCCCTATTTGAAAAAATCTCCCCAACCCTTTGGGAAACTAAGTACTCCTCAATTTTATTTAAATCCCTTACAGAGTCCTTTTTAAAAGTAATTAGAATAGGGCTTACAATTGCCCCTTCCCTTGGCCACACCATGGATAGTTTGTCGTTTAGTATCATTGATGCAAAAAAATATGGAGCAATGGAAACTGCTGCAGTATTTTCAGAATGGAGTACCATCTGGGCAGGATGAAGGTCTTTAGAAAAACACTTGCGAAGTTTTTTAAGCCCCTCCTCTCCAAATTTTGAGTAGATAGTAAGTACAATGGCATTGTATAAATCCAAGTCCCCCATTGGAATGGAAAGGGAGTTTTCAAAATCATCAGTTAGTAATTCCTCCCAAGACTCCGGCGCATGTCTACCCCTTAGTTGCTCCTTATTTATAATAAAAACTCCGGGAACAATTCCAAGAATGTGAAATCTATTTTTTGGATCCACTAAATCTGCACCCCTATTCTTTAAATCATCTCCCACAGGAAATTGGGGTGCAGTATAGTATTTCTCAATATTTTTCATAATCTCTTTATCTAAAAAGAGTTCAAATCCAGCAGAGGTTATAATCTCTGGCATATCCTCGTAAGAATCTGACTTTAGTAGCTCTCTAAAAAACTCCGTACCTAAATTTGCACTTCTCAAATCGAAATCAACATTATGTATATTTTCTTCTTCTACAAATTCACCTAGGTAGTCGAGTAATGGTACCCGAATAGGACATGGTACAACTCCCTTTACGAAAATATTCTTCTCATTTTCTACATCAGTAGATGTGAAATTTTCATAGGACTTTAAAAAAAGTTCCTTATTAATATTTTTAGACTCTAGTAGTTGGTTAAGGGTAAGTAATTTTCCAAATGTATTTAATTTAGCCTGGTCTTTTAAATTATCAAATCCTATGGAGATAAGGTAGTCCTTTAAATTTTTCTCCTTGTCAATTAAAGTAAGTAGTTTTTCATCAAAATTCATAATATCACCTAGGATTATTTTAACAGAGAGAAGAATATAAAACTGTGAGATATGTCATAAAATTGGGGTATAGATTTAAAAAGGAGGAGATTATGGAATTTAAAAAAGGAAATAATAGCATATATTTAGGCGAAAGCGAAAGTAATTATGACGCAATAATTACCTATGACAAAGTTGGAGATGATGTATTAAATATCACCCATACAATAGTAAAACCACAGTTAGAAGGACAGGGAATAGCAGGAAAGCTAGTAGATGAGATGGTTTCCTTTGCAAGGGAGAATAATTTAAAACTAGAGGCAACTTGCTCCTATGCAGTCCACAAATTTAATACAGTGGAAGAATATAAGGACGTATTAGAATAACAGAAGACTTCCCCCAAAAATATCACAAAAAAAAGTAGCCACATACGGCTACTTTTTGCTTTATTTTTCTTCTTTTAATCTCTTTGCTTCTTCAATAATCTTATCGGCAATTTGTCCAGGCACTTCCTCATATCTTACAAACTCCATTGTGAAAGTTCCCCTACCTTGAGTCATTGCACGTAGGTCAATGGAATATTCAAACATCTCTGCTTGAGGAGCCTCTCCAATTAGAAGTTGAGATCCATCTGCCTGTTGATCCATTCCAAGGATTCTTCCCCTTCTCTTATTCATATCTCCCATTACATCTCCAAGATATGCATCTGGTACAATTACTTCAACCTTCATAATTGGTTCAAGTAGTACAGGTTTTGCCTCTTCCATACCCTTTTTAAATG
>CAYFUL010000026.1:0-8732 GCA_964346375.1 uncultured Peptoniphilaceae bacterium | reverse complement strand
CAAGTTTAAAGCTCATTTCGTTAGAGTCTACATCGTGGTAACTTCCATCGTATAGAACTGCCTTAAAATTAGTTACAGGATATCCTGCAAGAACTCCATGTTCCCTCGCTTCGGCAATACCCTTTTCAACAGCTGGGAAGTAATTTTTAGGAACACTTCCTCCAAATACCTCTTCGTCAAATACAAAGTCCTCTTCAGAAGGTTCAAACCTTACCCAAACATCTCCATACTGACCTGCACCGCCAGATTGTGTTTTGTGTTTACCCGGAACAGATGCAGTGCCCTTAATAGTCTCTCTATATGGAATAATAAATGGAACCTTAATAATTTCAACGCCAAACATATTGTGTAATTTATCTAGTATTACATCAAGCTGTACCTGGCCTTGTCCACCAATGGTAAGCTGTTTAGTCTCTGGGTTTCTCTCAATGGTAAAGGAAGGATCTTCCTCTCTTAATTTGTGTAGAGAAGCGGAGATTTTTTCCTCGTCCCCTTTAGTCTTAGCTTCAATTGCATAGTAAAGTACAGGATTTGGATATTTTAACTTCTTGTATAGAACTGTGTGAGCCTTGTCTGCTAAAGTATCTCCAGTTTCAGTAACTTGAAGTTTAGTAGTTGCTCCAATATCTCCGGCGTAAAGTTCTGGAACTTCAAGCTGATTTTTACCTCTCATCACAAAAAGTCCACCCATTTTTTCAGCCTTGTCCTCGTTTACATTGTAAAGGGCAGTTTCCTTAGTAATCTTTCCAGAAAGAACCTTAAATATGGAAATCTTTCCAACAAATGGGTCAGTAATAGTTTTAAATACTACTGCAGAGTAAGGTTCCTTTTCACTAATAGTTCTCTCTTCACCTTCATCGTATCTAAAGCCAGTATGAGCTCTTTCATCGTCTGGAGCAGGCATGTAGTTTACAATAGTATTTAAAAGAATATCAATACCTATTCCCTTTTCAGCACTTCCTACAAGAAGTGGAACAGCGTCCCCAGCAAGTAGTGCAGCAGTAACTCCACGAAGTACGTCCTCTCTAGTAAATTTTTCACCGTTAAAGTATTTTTCCATAAGAACTTCGTCAGAACCAGCAACTACTTCAACAATTTCCTCATACATTCTCTCAGTAGCCTTTAATTGGTCGTGGGAAAGTTCAGTTTCCATAGGAGCTCCACTATCGTACTTAAAGCCCTTTTGGAAAATAACATCAGTAACTCCAACAAAGTCCTCGCCGCTGCCAATAGGAACGGAAAAAGGAACAACCTTTTTACCAAAAGCCTCTTCAAGTTCTTCCATAAGAGTTCTGAAATTTACATTTTCTCCATCTATTTTATTAACAAATACAATTCTTGGAAGACCAATTTTTTCAGTGTATTTCCACATTCTTTCAGTTCCAACTTGTACGCCAGAAGTTGCATCTACAACCATAAGTACAGCCTCTGATGCACGAAGAGCACCGTAAGCCTCTCCAATAAAGTCCATATATCCCGGAGTATCTATAATATTAACTTTGTAATTTCTCCATTCAACAGGAATTATACTTGTACCAATGGAGGAACCCCTTTCCATCTCTTCCTTGGAGAAGTCACTTAGAGTATTTTTACTTGCAACATTTCCAATTTTCTTAGTTGCACCAGATTGGAAGAGCATTGCTTCAGTTAGGTTAGTCTTTCCACTTCCACTATGGCCAACTAGGGCTAAGTTTCTAACATTCTCCGTCTTATAAACCTTCATATATTTCCTCCTTAAACGTGTTGCTATTATTATACCACATAGATGAAAAAAATATATTCCTAATGACTGAAAAATACCAATCCCATTTAGAAATGGTATAAAAGTCTAAATACAAGGGTTTAAAAACTACTTTAAACAGAAAAAGTATGATAAAATTACGATTAAGGAAAATATTTTCAATGGGAGGAAATTATGAAGAGAATAGTGGAATTTTATTTTACAGGGACAGACACAACTAAGAACGTAGTACATAGAATTGGAAAAAATTTAAAAGAGGAATTAAATTTAGAAGAAGTAGACTATGATTTTTCCCTGCCAAGTAGTAGAAATACGCCGCCAAAATTTACAGAAGACGACTTAGTAATAGCAGGAGTACCAACAATAGCAGGAAGAGTACCAAATTTATTACTGCCCTATTTAAACACAATGGAGGCATCAGGAGCAAAGGTAGTAACCATCGCCCTATATGGCAATAGAAATTATGACGACTGTTTAATGGAGCTATCAAAGATATTTGAAGAACATGGAGGAGTTGTAATTGCAGGGGGAGCATTTATAGGAGAGCATTCCTTCTCAAAAATACTGGGAAAGAATCGCCCTGATGATGAGGACTATAAAGTAATAGACGAGTTTTCAAAAAAGATAGTAGAAAAAATAAAAGCCCAAGATTTTTCAAAAGTCATAGTTGGAGGAGAGTATCCCCTTCGCCCATACTACACCCCAAGGGATCGCCATGGAAATGGAATAGATATACGAAAGGTAAAACCAAAGACAGATATGGAAAAATGCACAGACTGTAAACTCTGCGCAGAAATTTGTCCAATGGGAGCCATAAATTACGACAATGTGGAAGAAGTTCCAGGAATATGTATGAAATGTTGTGCCTGTATAAAAAAATGTCCAGTAGAGGCAAAATACTTTGACGACGAAGGATACCTATACCACGCCCGCGAACTAGAGGAAGTCTATGCAAGAAGAGCAGAACCAGAATACTTTGTATAAAAAAGAGGACCAGTGGAATTTCCCATTGGTCCCTTTTAATATATCTATTAAGATTTATACCCGATAGATTTCACTTCTATGTCCTACATCTACCATAAGTATTACCAGTTCTGAGTCTCTTATCTCTGCTACAAGTCGATAGTTTCCCACTCTGTACCTCCAGTATCCGCTGTAATTATAGGATAGCGCCTTACCATGTACTCTTGGATCTTCACAGTCTATTAGATTTTTTTCAATCCATCCATTTATCATTTTCTGGACTGATTTATCTAATTTTTTAAACTCCTTAACATATTTTCTGTCATATATTACTTCAAATTTCATAGGTCTAATTCTCTAAGAAGTTCTTCATGGGTAATATATTCGACTTCTCCTCTTTCTTTTCTCTCCTCATAATCCCTAACTACTTCTAAATCGTATTCGTCCTCAATTTTTTCCATTACTGCTGTTCTAAATAGCTCGGATAATGTCATATTGTTAAACTGTGCATACTTGGAGAATAAATCCTTATCTTCTTCTGAAATTCTTACATTTACTACGCTCATTTTACCACCTCTGTACTACAATTGTAACACGTTATTTTTTATTCTACAATATTTTCAAAAATATTTTCAAAAAAATCGGCATCTCTGCCGACTTTTTAGCTTCCTGTTACTTCCATTATCTCGTAGTAACTCCACATCTTTTTATTTACGTCCTTAAATGGGTTTTCGCTATACTCATTTATAAACGCCTTATTTGGATTTCTATTCTTTAGCTTATTTATTACTACTGCAACTTCCTGTCTTGTTATCTCATCATCTGGGGCAAATTTCGTTTCACTCTTTCCCCTCATTATTGACGCATTATAAACTATTGCAATATTTTCATATGCCCAATGTTTTTCATCTACGTCTTTAAATCTCATCATACTATAGTTTGAATCCCTTAGATTTGCGTAGTTTACTACCATGGTTGCAAATTCTGCTCTTGTAATGAACTTCTCTGGTTTGAATTTTCCATCATCGTAGCCTTTTATTGCTCCAATTCTTGCAGCATACCCTATATTATCTGCATACCACTTGGATTGGTCCACGTCTGTAAATGGTGTAAATATTCCCCCAAGATTTTCATCTGTACTCATCTTCGTTATTACCGTTGCCGCTTCTGCTCTAGTAAATTTGTTATTGGGCTTAAATGTTCCATCTGTATATCCACTCATAAATGGTACTCTTATTGCCTTTATTGAACTTACCAGTAGATCTAATGCTGCGCTTACTTCCTTTTCCGTTACTGAACGTTTTATGGCTATATACTCTCCCTGTGCTATGGCTGCGTTTACCATTGCCCTTTCCTCTCTTGTTGAGGAGGAGATATTTATACTCTTTGCCAAATCAACTAGGACTATTAATCTCTCCCTTGCATTTTCATCTATTGGTGCCTGTACTACTTCCCTCTCTACTTCACTTTTTTGGGACTCGTCTATTACTATTAATTTTGTACTGGACTTCTCTCCGTCTAAGTCTGATGAAAATTCTAGGGTTGTTCCTACTTGAAATGGTGCTACAAAGATATTGAATACTCCGTCTGACTGTGCTATAGCCTTTCCTACAAATTTTCCACCTACTGTAAGTGTTACTTCCGACCCTGGCTTTGTCGTTCCCACTATCTTATCAGTATTGGAATAAACTGCCTCTACTTTTAAATTTTCGTCTGATGAATTTCCCGTTGTTACATTTTTTTGGCTGGAATTTTCTACTCCGTCCTTATCTGTATAGGTAAGTACAAAGGAGTTTTCAAACTGCTTATTCTCTCCTTGATTTACCTTTACAGTTGTTGGAATTTTTATGGAGATGGTATTGGAATTTATCTTTTCCATACTTCCTGCTACAAATGTAATTATCGTTCTATCCTCTGAAATATTTGAAGTTTTAAGGGTTACTTCCCCTTCTATTAATTCCGTTCCTTCAACTTGCGAGTTTCCTACTTCTAAATCTGGATCCATTAATATTGTTACAGCAAATTCCCTATATCTATTTGCAAAATTCTCTGGGAGATTTATCTTTAATATATATTCTAAGTTCTCCCCTTTATTTGCCTTATAGGAGCCAGGTTGTTCAAAGGATACGTTAATATCCCCTGCTGCAAAAATCGTAGTAGGAATTAAAAGCATTATTAAAAATAGTATTTTTCTCATATATTCCTCCTACTTAAATTATAGTCCAATCCCCCTATTAATTCTATGTCGTTTAAGTTACATAAACATATTTACAAGGAATAGTGAAATCTGTGGAATATAGGTTACCATAAATACTGCTATTACTAATGCTAGGAAGAATGGTAGTAATTCCTTTATTATTACCTCCATCTTTACCTTTGCCACTCCACTTGCTACAAATAGATTTACTCCAAATGGAGGTGTAATTTGTCCAACTGATAGATTTGTACAAACTATCATACCAAAGTGAATTGGATCTACTCCAATACTTTGTGCTATTGGGAAGAGTATTGGCACAACTATTATTAACGCCGCTACTGTATCCATAAAAGTACCTAGTATAAATAGGAGTATGTTTATTAAAAATAGTAGTACATACTTATTTGAACTTAGGGTTAAAAATCCTTGGGCAATTACATCTGGTATTCTATTACTTGTTAAAATCCATCCAAATAATGACGCCGTTGCTATAAGAATTAGTATTGATGCTGTACTTACTGCAGAATCTCTAAAAATCTGTACTAGATTTTCCTTGTTTAAATCCTTGTATACAAATACTCCAACTACTAATCCATATACTACCGCTACTACTGAACTCTCTGTTGCAGTAAACTTTCCAGAATATATTCCCCCCAGTACTATTACAGGCATTATTAAGGCAAGTATTGCATCTTTAAAAGCTACCCATCTATCATTCCAAGTATATACTACGCTCTCCTTGTATCCCCTTTTTCCAGATATTATTTTAAGGGCAACTATAAGGGAAATTCCCATTAGTATCCCTGGCATAATTCCCGCTAGGAATAGTTTACTTACAGATGCTCCTGTAAGAACTGCATAGGTTACAAATGGAATACTTGGTGGAATTATTACTCCAATTCCTCCCGCAGATGCGTTTAGTGCCGCAGAAAAACCCAAGTCGTATTTTTTCTCAACCATGGCAGGAATCATTATTCCTCCTATGGCAGCAGTTGTCGCCGCTCCTGAACCTGATATTGCCGCAAAAAACATACAGGCAACTACTGATACTATTCCAAGTCCTCCGGCATAGTGTCCAAAAAGGGTATTTGCAAAATTTATAAGCCTCTTTGAAATCCCTCCACTACTCATTAAATTTCCTGCAAGTATAAAAAATGGAATTGCCATAAATGCAAAGGAATCTGTTGCAGTAAAAAGTCTCTGTGCAGCAACTTCAAGTGGAATGGAAGTTGTAAGTGCTAGAGTTGCAAGAGAGGAAATTAATAGTGAAAAAACTATTGGAACTTGTACTATAAAACAGATTATTAGAGTTCCAAATAAAACTAATGCTGCATTACTTCCCATCTTCCACCTCCACTTTCCTTACCCTGCTAATAATATTCTCAACATTAAATAATGCCATTAAAAAGAATCCTATTACAATAGCTAAATAAATATATCCCATTGGAATCTTTAATACTGGACTTATTTGAGTCATAGTAACTTTAAATAATTTAAACCCAAAGTAAATCATTATTATAAAAACCACTTCTGTAAGAATATCTACAACAATGCTAATAATTTTTCTAACCCCTGGAGGAAGCAGTACCATTACTGCTTCCACCGAGATTAGTGACTGTTCTCTAACTGCAAGGGCGGCTCCAATAAAGGTTAGATATATCATAATATACCTTGCCAGCTCCTCAGACCAAGTAAGAGCCCCCTTTCTTATTCTATAAACCACCTGTAAAAATATTATGGCTACCATGGCTGCAAGTAATACTACCAGTATATAGCCTAGTACTTTGTACAGAAAGTCATTAATCTTCTTTAACATACTACCACCTATTTAGTTGCTTCTAATATTCTGTCTAAAAGTACCTTATCAAATTGATTTGCGTATTTATCATATACTGGTTGAACTGCTGCTTTAAACTCTGTTAAGTCTGGTTCAGTAATTTTCATTCCAGCTTCCTCAAGAAGTTTTAACTGTTCAGCTTCTTGTTCTCTAATAAGTCCCTTTTGATAAGCTGCAACTTCCTTTGCAGTTTCAACTAATATCTTTGCTGTTTCCTCATCTACTTTTTCAAATGTCTTATTTGAAATTAGTAGCATTGCTGGAGAGTAGATTACCTTAGTTAGAGCAAGATTCTCTTGAACTTCATATAGTTTGTCATTGTAAATTACTGGAAGTGGATTTTCCTGTCCATCAAGTACCTTTTGTTGAAGAGAAGTAAATACTTCAGAGTATGCCATAGGAGTAGGGTCAGTTCCAAGAGCCTTGTAGGCTTCCATTTGAACCTCATTTTGCATAGTTCTTATCTTTAATCCCTTCATATCTGCAACAGAATTAACTGGTCGTACAGAGTTAGTAAGATTTCTAAATCCATTTTCCCAAAATGCTGCGCCCTTTACACCAATAGCATCTAGTTTTGCTAAAATTTCATCTCCAATTTCACCATCTAGTACCTTGTCTGCCTCTTCACCAGTAGTAAATAGGTATGGAAGATCTAGAATTTGGAAAGTTGGTTCAAAAGTTCCAACAGGTCCAGTTGAACTAACTGCTATATCAAGGGTACCAAGTTGTAGTCCTTCAATATTATCTCTTTCGTTCCCTAACTGACCAGAGTGGAATATATCAATTTTTACCTTTCCATCAGTTTTCTTTGCAACTTCCTCTGCATACTTTTCAAGTCCTAGATGGTAGGGGTGAGTAGCCGATAAACTATGAGACGCTTGTAGTACAATCTGTCCATCAGATCCACCGGCATCTGCCGCTGGTTTATTTCCACCGCCACCACAGGCAGTAAGAAGAAGTAATAAACTTAGTATTAATACCATAAACTTTTTCATAATTTCCTCCTTTAATATTCAAGTTCCTTTGCTCTTATAAGATCTACAATAAGTTTGTTAGCAGGTGCTTCAATTCCAAGGTCCTCTGCCATGGTTACAATTGCACCATTAATCTTACCTATTTCAGTAGGTCTTTTTCTCTGAACGTCTGCCCTCATAGATGAAATATTTTCACCAGTGAGATGGGCAACTTCACAAACATGGTCAAATTCCTCTTCTGCATCAAATTCAAGTCCTGATTTTACTGCTACATCTACCGCTTCATAGACTAAACTCTTGGCAACCTCTCTTAAAAATTCATTATCCGCCATTCTAGAATTTTTTACATCAAGTAGTGCAGTTAGTGGATTAATTCCAATATTTACAAAGAGTTTTTTAAGAACTAGGGTCTTAACATTTTCGTTTACCAAAGTAACAAAACCAACTTCTTCAAAAACGTCCTTTAATTTTTCAGCCGCCTCTTGATTATCTGAATAGGTTCCAATAATAGTATCCCCTACTCCCGCGTGTTTTACATGTCCCGGACCAATTACATAGCAGCCATGGGAAGTAGTACCCATTACAATTCTATCAACGTCTGCGTATTCAACCATATCTCTGTCGTTTCCATATCCATTTTGAAGTGACATTAGAATAGTATTTTTGCCAATTATTGAAGAGTGGTTTTTTAGTGACTCTGCCGTTTGAATACTCTTTACAAAAACTATTACTAAGTCAACTTCAGGTACTCCCTCTGTAGAGGTTACAGCCTTTGGAAAAAATTTATTTTGCGTTCCATCTAGTTCCTCTAAGATTAGTCCATCTGAATTTATCTTATCTACATGTTCTTGCCATACATCTATAAGATATACATCGTGTTTTTTTGATAGAAATCCTCCGTAGAGGCTTCCCATAGATCCTGCTCCGATTACTGCTATTTTCATAGTAATCCCTCCTTATACATATATATCCCCAGATTTTTTTCCATTTAATCAAAGAAAACATTAAAGCGATATGGGC
>CAYFUL010000025.1:14773-21079 GCA_964346375.1 uncultured Peptoniphilaceae bacterium | reverse complement strand
TGGGGGGGGGGGTAAGGGGGGTTTTTGAAGGGGGCCCCTAGGGGGACACCCTCCTTTTTTCCCCCCCTGCCCCCCCTTAAATTTAAATAAAAAAGTATTTTCATTTGCATTTGTAATTTTCAATACTCTACATCTTATGAAACTTAATTTAACATGGAATTTATTTCCATGCTTTTTTTATTCTTCTCTTTTTCTCTCTCGATACTGTTCCATTACCTCTGAAAATATTTCTGAACTTGATGGTGGTGTATATGTAATGGCATTTGCTCCTGCTTCTATTGTGGCTAGAATATTTTTCTCCTGATGTCCTCCCGTTGCTATTATTGGAAATTTATCTCCCACTATTTCTCTACATACTCTTATTAAGTCTGTGGTCTGTTTTCCGCCGGCTACATTTAATACCCTTGCTCCTGCCTCTACTTTTCCTTTTATATCGTCATTTTCGCTTATTACCGTTGCTATTATTGGTACATCTAGTACCTTTGCCATATCGTATATTGTGTCGTTGTTCATTGGCGCATTTACTACTACTCCCATTGCTCCTAGTAACTCTGCTTGTAGTCCTATATTTATTGCTCGTGGGCCTGTTGTAGTTCCTCCGCCTACGCCAACAAATACTGGTACATTTGCTACCTCTACTATGGCGTTTATTATCTTTAACTGAGGTGTAAAGGGGTATACTGTCATTACCGCCTGTGCATTTGAGTTACATATTACTGGTATGTCATTTGAAAATAGTAGGGATTTTATTCGCTTCCCCATAAAATTTATTCCACTACATCTATAGATCACTTCTGGTACTAGTACCTGCCTTTTTTTTAGCTCTGTCGTTATTACTGGTACATATTTTTCTTTTTTTATATCTTCCATTTTCTCACCTCAACATTTTATTTTTACCCATTTGAGTGTCAAGAGAACACTAATTCTTGACAATTTAGGGTGCTGTGATATATTTATTTTAGCAATTAACTGGTAAGGAGGATACTATGAAAGCAAAAGTTGGAGTAATGGGATTTGGTAGAATGGGTCGTGATGTTGTTAGAGGATTATTTTTAAGGGAAAATCTTGATTTTGAGTTAGTTAATATTAATGCTTCTGGTGATTTAGAAGTTTTTGCTCATCTTTTTAAGTACGATACTGTTTACGGAAGATTTAATGGAACTGTTGAAGTTGTTAGTGATGGACTTGTTATAAATGGAAAGAAAATTCTTGTTACTGATGAAAGGGATCCTTCTAAAATTAAGTGGGACAGTATGGGTGTTGATATTGTTATTGACTCTACTGGTGCCTTTGCTAGTAAGGAGAAGGCTATGATGCATATTGAATCTGGTGCGAAAAAAGTTGTTCTTACTTCTCCTGGTAAAAACGAGGACATTACTATTGTAATGGGTGTTAACGACGATCTTTATGACAACGAAAAGCATACTATTATTTCTAATGCTTCTTGTACTACTAATTGTCTTGCTCCTATTACTAAGGTTATGCTTGATAATTTTGGCATTGTTAAGGGTCTTATGACTACTGTTCATGCCTATACTAATGACCAAAATATTGTTGATAATAAACATAGAAAAGGGGATTTAAGACGTGCAAGGGCTGCGGCTGAAAATATTATCCCTACTTCCACTGGCGCTGCTAAGGCTGTTGGAAAAGTTATTCCAGAGGTGGAGGGTAAATTAACTGGATTTGCAATGAGAGTTCCCGTTCCTACTGGTAGTATTGTTGATGTTACCTTTGAACTTCCTGAGGAACATTCTAAGGAAGAGATTAATGCTGCTATTAAAGAAGCTGCTGAAGGAAAGATGAAGGGCGTTCTTGAATATTGCGAGGATGAAATTGTTTCTTCTGATATAGTTGGAAATACTAATTCCTCTATTTTTGACTCTCTTCTAACTCTTGTTAATGGAAATATGGTTAAACTTGTTTCTTGGTACGACAATGAATGGGGCTACGCTCAAAGGGTTATTGACGTTACTGAATTAGTTGCAAGGAAATTAGTGTAATGAAAAAGAGTTTAGTTGATTTTGATTTTAAGGGTAAACGCGCCCTTGTAAGGGTGGATTTTAACGTTCCAATTGTTGATGGAACTATTACCGATAATAGAAGAATTGTATCTGCCCTTCCCACTATTAACTACTTACTTGATAATGGTGCAAGTGTTGTACTAATGAGCCACCTTGGTCGTCCAAAGGACGAGTACGACGAAAAATTCAGCCTTAAACCTGTTGCAGAGGAGCTTTCCAATGTACTTGGCAGAGATGTAATTTTTGTTCCTAGTGAAGTTGTAGTTGATGATGAAGTTGTAAAAAAAGTTGGAGAACTTAAACCGGGAGATGTTTGTCTTATTGAGAACACTCGCTTTGTAAAGGGCGAGAAGAAAAATGCCCCTGAATTTTCTAAAAAACTTTCCCGCCTTGGGGATATATATATTGACGATGCCTTTGGTACTAGCCATAGAGCCCACGCTTCTAATGTCGGTATTACTGAATACCTTCCTTCTGGACTTGGTCTACTTATGGAAAAGGAAGTTAAATTTTTAAAGGGGGCAATGGATAATCCAGCTAAACCTTTTTATGCAATTATTGGCGGCGCAAAGGTAAGTGATAAAATCGGCGTAATTGAAAATCTTCTTACTAAGGTTGATGGACTTATTATTGTTGGGGCTATGGCATATACCTTTTTAAAGTCAAGGGGTATTGAGGTTGGCAAGAGCCTTGTTGAAGATGATAAGCTAGATCTTGCAAGGAGTATTGAAGCTCGTGCAGAGGAGCTTGGAGTTAAATTACTAATTACTAAAGACGTAGTAGTTGCCGATAGTTTTTCTGAAGATGCAAATACTAAAGTTGTAAGTGTAGAGGAGATTCCAGAGGATATGGAAGGCCTTGACATTGGTCCTAAAACTATTGATGAAATTAGAGAGATGTTAAAGGACGCTAAGACTGTAATTTGGAATGGACCGGCGGGAGTTTTTGAAATGGAAAAATTCGCAAAGGGTACCTATGAAATTGCAAAAATTCTATCTGAATTAGATGGAATTACTATTGTAGGTGGCGGAGATTCTGCCTCTGCAGTGGAAAAGTCTGGCCTTGCTAGTTCATTTACCCATATTTCAACTGGAGGCGGTGCAAGCCTTGAGTTATTTGAGGGAAAAGTCCTACCTGGAATTGAAGCAATAGAGGATAGAGATGAGTAGTTTTATAGCAGGAAATTGGAAGATGAATCTAAACTCCTCCAGTGCCAAGAAATTGGCGGAGGAGTTAGTGGACTTTAAGGGTGAAATGGTAGTAATACCTAGTTTTACCAATATTCCCGTAGTTTACGACGTACTAAAAAATTCACAGGTAAAGCTTGGTGCTCAAAATGTTTCCCAGTTTGAAAGCGGAGCATACACTGGAGAGGTCTCCATAGAGCAATTGATGGACTTTAATGTGGAATATATTTTAGTTGGACATTCTGAAAGACGAGAGATTTTTAAGGAAACTGACCTAGAAATTAATGAAAAATTACTACAAATTCAAAAACATGGCATTACTCCCATATTTTGTGTAGGAGAGAGTCTTGAAATTAGAGAGAGTGGCAGAGCAGAGGAATTTGTAAAATCTCAAATTGAAAGTGGACTAAAGGGAGCTAGTAGTAATTTTATAATTGCCTACGAGCCAATTTGGGCAATTGGTACTGGAGTTTCTGCCAGTGTAGAAGATGTAGAGAAGATGAGCGACTTTATTAGATCTCTACTAAGTAGTATGTTTGAAAATTCCCCTATAAAAATTCTTTATGGTGGAAGTGTAAAACCAAGTAATGCAAAGGAGCTACTTGCTCTTAAAAATGTAGACGGTGCATTAGTTGGAGGGGCAAGTCTTGTTGCAGAGGATTTTTTGGAGATTGCAAAATGAAAAATAGACCTGTAATGCTAATAATTTGTGATGGAATGGGTATTGGAGAGGAAAATTCTGCAAATGCCTTCTATATGGCGAAAAAAAACACCTTTGAAATGCTAAAAAACTGTCCCAAAACGACAATTTCTGCCTCTGGAGAGGATGTTGGCCTTCCAAAGGGACAGATGGGCAATTCTGAAGTGGGACATTTAAATATTGGGGCTGGGAGAATCGTCTACCAAGACTTGCTACGAATTGGCAACGCAATTAGTGACGGTTCTTTTTATAGTAACCCTGCACTACTAAATGTAATGGAGTATTGTAAAGAAAATGGTAAAGCCCTTCATCTTATGGGTATTTTTTCCAATGGTGGAGTCCATGGACACAACTCCCATCTCTTTGCCCTGATTAAGTTAGCTAGAAAAATGGGTATAGAAGAAGTATATATTCATCTAATTACAGATGGCAGAGATGTTTCAATTGATTCCTCCATTGTAGATTTAGAGGAGTTAAAGGGCGTAATAGAGGAGTATGGTGGAAAAATTGCCTCAATTATTGGAAGATTTTACGCAATGGATATGGATAATCGCTGGGAGAGAATTAAAGCTGCCTACGATTTATATACCATTGGTGGGAAAGTTTATTCCACCCCAGAAGAAGCAATTAAGGATAACTACAATAGAGAAATCTACGACGAATTTATAGAACCATCATCTATTGGTGAAGTTAGAACTATAAAAAAGGGCGAGGGTTTAATTTTCTATAACTTTAGGCCAGATAGGGCAAGGCAATTAATTCATGCCTTTGCCGATGAGGAATTCGATAAGTTTAACAGAGATTATTTAAACCTAAAAATTGCAACTATGACTTCCTACGACGAAACTATTAAAAATGTAGAGGTTGCTTTTTCCTCTGAAATTCCAGAGAAAACTCTAGGGGAAGTTGTTGCAAAAAATGGACTAACCCAGCTTAGAATAGCAGAAACTGAAAAGTACCACCATGTAACCTACTTTATTAACGGTGGAAGGGAGGAGGTTTTTCCAGGGGAAGATAGAATACTAATTCCGTCTCCAAAGGTAAAGACCTACGACTTAATGCCAGAGATGAGCGCCTACGAGGTAACTGATCGCGCCTGTGAGGCAATTGAAAGTGAAAAGTACGAGTTAATAATATTAAACTTTGCTAATCCCGATATGGTAGGTCATACGGGAGTAACTTCTGCTGCAATAAAGGCAGTGGAAACTGTAGATACCTGTCTTGGGAAGATTTTAAAATCTCTAGATAGGGTTGGGGGAGTTGCCCTAGTAACGGCAGACCATGGAAACTGTGAATTAATGGAACTTAATGGTTCAGTTGTAACAAGTCATACCACAAATCCTGTAAACCTATTTCTATATGGTTTAGATGGGGAATTAAATCCAGGTAGACTTTCAGATTTAGCACCGACAATATTGGATATTATGGGAATAGAAAAAACTGTTGAAATGACGGGAGTAAGTCTTAGGAGGAAATAATGAGTACAATTAGTAATATTTACGCAAGGGAAGTCCTTGACTCTAGGGGAAATCCAACTGTTGAAGTAGAGGTTTATACAGAAGCTGGAGGCCATGGCAGGGCAATTGTACCTAGTGGAGCATCTACTGGAGCCTACGAAGCTGTGGAATTAAGGGATAATGATAAGAATAGATACCTTGGAAAGGGAGTTCTTGAAGCGGTACACAATGTAAATGATGTAATCTTTGAGAAGATTTTAGACTACGATGTACTGGATCAAATTGGAATAGACAAGATGCTAATTGAACTTGATGGTACAGAAAATAAGGCGAATTTAGGCGCAAATGCAACTCTTGCAGTTTCAATGGCAGTTGCTCGTGCAGCAGCAGATGAATTAAGCCTACCTCTTTACCAATATCTTGGAGGAGTAAATGGAAAGGTACTTCCTGTACCTATGATGAATATATTAAATGGTGGAGCCCATGCCGATAACAATGTAGATATTCAGGAGTTTATGATTATGCCTATTGGGGCGGAAAACTTTACTGAAGGTCTTAGAATGGGTACGGAAGTCTACCATAGTTTAAAAACTGTACTAAAGGAAAAGGGACTTTCAACTACTGTGGGAGATGAGGGTGGTTTTGCACCAAATCTAAGTAGCAATGAAGAGGCACTAAAGGTTATAGTTGAAGCAGTGGAAAAGGCAGGATATAAGTTAAAAGAGGATATTGTACTTGCACTAGATGTTGCTGCAAGTGAAATATATAATGAGAGCGTATATGAACTAAAAAGCGAGGGAGTAAAGTATACCTCAAGTGAAATGGTGGAATACTACGCTGGCTTAGTAGAAAAATATCCAATTTTCTCCATAGAAGATGGACTAAATGAGGACGACTGGGAAGGTTGGAAGCTACTAACTGAAAAGTTGGGAAATAAG
>CAYFUL010000025.1:0-14763 GCA_964346375.1 uncultured Peptoniphilaceae bacterium | reverse complement strand
TAACCAACACTAAGAGATTAGCAGAGGGAATTAAAAACAACGTAGCCAATTCCATTTTAATAAAGCTAAATCAAATTGGAACTATTACTGAAACTTTAGATGCAATTGAAATGGCAAAGTGTGCAGGATATACTGCAGTAATTTCCCACAGATCTGGGGAAACTGAGGACTCAACTATTGCCGATCTATGTGTGGCAACTAATGCAGGTCAAATTAAAACTGGCGCTCCTGCAAGAACTGATAGAATTGCAAAGTACAACCAGCTACTAAGAATAGAAGATGAATTTTGTGGACTTAGTGAGTACGCGGGGAAGAAATTAATATGAAATTATATTTTGTAAGGCATGGTAAGGCTAGAGAGTATTCTCCTGATGGAGATTACTATAGAGAACTTACAGCAGAGGGCAGAGAGGAAATAGAAGAGAGTTTTTCTGAATTTGCAGAGAACTTTAATGAGGACGATAAAATTTATATCTACAGCTCTCCTCTTACAAGAGCTGTTCAAACTGCAGAGGTAATGGGGCAGAAATTAGGTCGATCAACTTCAATACTAAGGGAATTAAGTGGAGCAACTTTAAAGGAACTTCTACTTAATTTAGAGGATGAAGATGGAATTTATATTCTAGTTTCCCATGTGCCATTTATTCCAGATTGGATAAGGGAACTTACTGGGGAAAATATAAAGGTTAAAAAGGGCTCCATTCACTTAGTTGAAATTTAGTAGGTGGGTTATGAATTTTCGAGATGAGCTTGTTGAAAAGACCAATAATCTAATTTCTTCCTATGGGGAGTATGTAGATTACTTGGAGGGGCGAAAGGTTACAGATATTTCAAAGACAAAGGACCTTGAACATCATTTAGAAGTAGAAAAGAATTTAATACAGAAGGATTTAGATACCTCCAAAGACCTACAGAAAAGAAGGCTTGAATTACAGGAGGAGTTTGAAAAGTACACCCTTGGCAATAGCCATTTTAAGGCAGAGGTCCTTAAACTAAAGGGAGAATTTTCAGATAATCTTATTCCAGAAAAGCTAGAGTATAGGCAAAAGAAAGCCAATAGAGTAATAAGAAGGCTAACGAGGATACTAGAGCATCTATAAAAAACACTTTATAAAAGTTAATAATATGTTATAATAAGGTGATTAGCAAGAAAAAGGAGACGGAGGTATATATGGCTGAATTTATAAAAAAAGAGGGAAATAAGGTAAGTTTTAAATTGACATTACCAGTAGAAGAAATAACTACTGCAGAAAATGAAGTATTTAAAAAGAACCGTAATTTATTTCAAGTACCTGGATTTAGAAAGGGACACGTTCCAAAGAAAATAATTGAAAATATGTATGGAAAGGATGTGTTCTTTGAAGATGCAGTAAATGAAATTCTTCCTGGAGCTTATGAAAAAGCTATAGAAGAACTTGGATTAAAGGTAATTGACTCTCCAAATCTTGATTTTGAAGAACACGTTGACGGACAAGACCTTATTGCAAATGTAGATGTACTGGTACAACCAGAAATTGAAATAGATAACTACAAGGGAATTGAAGTTAAAACTCATACACATGAGGTTACAGAAGAGTTAATCGACAATATTATTGAGCAACAGAGAAAATTAAACGCTAGAATAGTAAATATTGACAATAGACCTGTTGAAAATGGAGACAGGGTAAATATAGATTACTCTGGTTCTACTGATGGAGAAAAATTCCCAGGGGGAACTGCAGAAAATCAAGATTTAGAAATTGGATCAAATACGTTTATTCCAGGATTTGAAGAGCAATTAATTGGACATAATGTAGGAGAGGAATTTGAAATTAATGTAACTTTCCCAGAGGAATACCATGATAATTCCCTAGCTGGAAAGGAAGCTATTTTTGAAATTATTCTAAATGGAATTTCCGTAGAGGAACTTCCAGAGTTAGACGATGAATTTATTAAGGATATTTCAGATTTTGATACAGTTCAAGAGTACAGAGACGATGTACTAGCTAAAAAGACTGAGGAATATAAGGAACTTGAAAAGCAAGAGAGGGAATCTCAAGCAGTAGCTGCCCTTGCAGATCTTGTTGAAGATGAAATTCCAGAGGTTATGGTAGACAATTTAATTGATAATGAAGTAGAAAGATACGAACAAAACTTTAGAGCTCAAGGCTTTGGTTTTGAACAGTATTTAAGTATGCTAGGTTCAAGTTTAGAGCAGTATAGAGAGGAAATGAGACCAGAGGCTCTTAAAAATGTTAAGAGCAGACTTGCCCTTGAAGCAATAGTTGCTAAAGAGGACTTCCAAGTAACTGATGAAGAAGTACTTGAAGATGCAAGAGAAGCCGCTGCAAAATACTATCCTGAAGATGAGGAAAAGAGAGAGCAGATGGTTAAAATGATTTCCGAAAGCAATACTGATGCATTAAAGGAAGACTTAAAAATTAGAAAGGCAATTGAATTAGTTGTGGAAAATGCAAACTTTGTAATTGAGGAGCATGACCACCATCATGACCACGACCATGATGAAGAAACTGAAGAAGTTGTAGAAGAAAAAGAGGAAACTGAAGAATAAGAATAGAAAGGTGATACTATGGCATTAGTACCAACAGTAGTAGAACAGACTAATAGAGGAGAAAGGGCCTACGATATTTATTCTAGGCTATTAAAGGAGAGAATAATTTTTCTATCTGATGAGGTAAATGACGTAACGGCAAGTTTAGTAATTGCTCAAATGTTATTTTTAGAGTCAGAGGATCCAGACAAGGATATTGAACTTTATATTAATTCTCCGGGTGGTTCAGTAAGTGCAGGACTTGCAATTTACGATACCATGAACTATATCAAGTGTGATGTATCTACTATTTGTGTTGGAATGGCAGCGTCAATGGGAGCATTTTTACTTTCATCTGGAGCAAAGGGTAAGAGATTTGCCCTTCCAAATGCAGATGTTATGATCCATCAGCCTTCTGGGGGAGCAAGGGGAATGGCATCTGATATTGAAATAAATGCAAAGAAGATTCTTAAAATTAGAGAGAAGCTAAATAAAATTCTTTCTGAAAATACTGGACAACCTATTGAAAAAATTGCCCTAGATTCCGACAGAGATTACTGGTTAGATGCTGAAGAAGCACTTGAGTACGGATTAATTGACAAGATAATAGAGAAAAGGTGAGAAAATGTCACAAAGTGATGAAATTTTGAGATGTTCCTTCTGTGGAAAAACTCAATCACAGGTTAACCGACTAATCGCCGGACCAAATGTTTATATCTGTAATGAATGTATTGAACTTTGTGAACAGATTCTAAATGAGGAAAGTAAAAATAACTATTCCGAGGATATAAAATCACTACCTAAGCCGGCAGAGATTAAAGAGGTTCTTGATTCCTACGTTATTAGACAGGATAAGGCTAAGAGATCCCTTGCGGTAGCTGTATATAACCACTACAAGAGAATTAATAGACCTGTACTAGACTCTTATATAGAGATACAAAAGTCTAATATACTAATGGTAGGACCTACTGGTAGCGGTAAGACCCTTCTTGCACAGACTTTGGCTAGGATTTTAAATGTACCCTTTGCCATTGCAGATGCAACTACTCTTACTGAGGCAGGTTATGTTGGAGAAGATGTAGAAAATATTATACTAAAGTTAATTCAGGCGGCTGATTACAATATTGAAGCTGCAGAGCGTGGTATTATCTACATTGATGAAATAGATAAGATTGCAAGAAAATCAGAAAACACTTCTATTACTAGAGATGTAAGTGGGGAGGGAGTTCAACAGGCACTTCTAAAGATTATTGAGGGCACAGTTGCAAATATACCTCCGCAAGGTGGTAGAAAACACCCTAACCAAGAATTTATTCAAGTTGATACTTCTAATATTCTCTTTATTGTAGGGGGAGCATTTGATGGTATTGAAAGAATTATTGAATCTCGTATTGGTAAAAAGGGAATGGGATTTGGTTCTGAGTTAAGGGGAAGTAAGGAAGAAAGGTATAATATCCTAAGTAATCTTCAAACTGAGGACCTATTAAAATTTGGACTTATCCCTGAACTTATTGGTAGACTTCCAATAAATGTAACTCTTGAGGAGTTAGACGAGAGGGCATTAGTTGAAATTCTAACTAAGCCTAAGAATGCCCTTGTTAAACAGTACAAGGAACTCCTACTAATTGATGATGTGGAATTGGAATTTACCGACGAAGCTCTTATTTCAATTGCGAAATCTGCAATAGATAAAAAAGCAGGGGCAAGAGGATTAAGAGGTGTAATAGAGGATACCATTATGGATATTATGTATGAAATACCTTCAAGAAACGACGTTGTTGGGGTAGTGATTACAAAGGATGCCGTACTTGGATTATCTGAACCAGAACTTATTTTAAGAGAGGATAATGTTAAAACTTCTTAATCCCATCTTAAAAAATAAATATAAACTCTCGAATGGCTCACCTTGGGTGGGCCTTTCTTTAAAGGAGGAAGATAGATGAAATTACCTGTAATACCCCTTAGGGATCTAATAGTATTTCCCTATACAGTAACCCATTTTGATGCAGGTAGACCTAAATCCGTTGCGGCAATAGAGTCGGCGGAGATGAATGAGTCATTAATATTTCTAGTTGCTCAAAAGGATATGGATATAATTGAACCGGGAGTAGAGGATCTGTACGAATATGGAACTATTGCAGTTATTAAACAGATTTTAAAACTTCCCGGTGGAATTGTAAGGGTATTAGTTGAGGGAGAGAGAAGGGGGAAAATTCTCTCAATTACTACCACAGGAAACTTCTATACTGCAGAGGTTGAGGCTTTTGAAGAGGGAGAAGTAAGTCCCTCTAGGGAAATTGAAGCCATTACAAGATTAATAGAGGAGGATTTAGAGGAGTACTCTGAATTAGATCAAAGACTTCTTCCGGGCCTTCTCCAAACTGTAGTGGATACTACCACTCCTGGGTCAATGGTAGACTCTGCGGCAAGTTATGTTAATTTAAAACTAGAGGACAATCAGGCTTTAATTGAAAAGGTAGATGTATTTGAGAGAATGGTACTATTTCATGAACTGATGAAAAAGGAAATAGAACTTCTTTCAATTGAGAAGAATATTGACCAACAGGTTACCTCCTCTATGAATAAAATTCAAAGGGAATACTATCTAAAAGAGCGCCTTAGAATTATTCACAAGGAGCTAGGAGACGATGAAGAAGAGGAAGCCTCACTAAACTACTCTGAGAAGATTACAAAGGCAAATTTACCACCTGAGGTGGAGGAGAGGGCGTTAAAAGAGGCAGGGAAACTTGCAAAGGTAAACTCCCAATCTCCAGAGTACACTGTAATTATTAACTACCTGGATTGGATTCTAGATCTTCCGTGGAATAGTTCTTCTTCAGAGGATATAGAAATTTCTAGAGCAAGGGATATTTTAAATAAGGAACACTATGGACTAAAAAAGGTTAAGGAGAGAATACTTGAGTTTCTTGCAGTAAGAAAGCTTTCTGATTCTACAAAGGGTCCAATACTTTGTTTAGTAGGTCCTCCGGGAGTTGGTAAGACTTCAATTGCATCTTCTATTGCCCACGCATTAAATAAGGAGTTTGTGCGAATGAGCCTTGGTGGAGTAACTGACGAGGCAGAAATTAGAGGACATAGAAGAACTTATGTAGGGGCACTTCCCGGCAGAGTTCTAACTCTACTTAGAAAGGCTGGAGAAAATAATCCAGTATTCCTACTAGATGAAATAGACAAGGTTGGGAATAACTATAGAGGGGACCCTGCAAGTGGTCTTTTAGAAGTTCTAGACCCTGAACAGAATAATACCTTTACAGATCACTACTTGGAGCTTCCATTTGATCTTTCTAAAGTATTTTTTATTACCACTGCAAATACCACCAATACCATTCCAAGACCACTTCTCGATAGAATGGAGGTAATTTCCATAGGTGGATATACTCCAGAGGAGAAGTTTAATATTGCAAAGAAGTATTTAATTCCAAAGCTTATTAAGGAAAATGGAATGACAAAATCCCAGGTAAGTATTAGCGACGGAGCAATTAGGGAGATAATAAACTACTATACAAGAGAGGCTGGAGTAAGAGGACTTGAAAAGCGAATTTCAAAGATAATTAGAAAGGCTGCCCTAAAAATTGTAGAGGAGAATTTAGAGAAGGTATCTGCCACTGTAAATAATATTGAGGAGTACTTGGGAGAGAGAATTTTCCTATACGACTTAGTAGATGCAGTGGACCAAGTTGGAGTTGTAAATGGTCTTGCTTGGACAGAAGTTGGAGGAGAAACTCTACAAATAGAAGTAAATGTTGTACCAGGTAGTGGAAAAATTCAATTGACGGGATCTCTTGGAAATGTAATGAAGGAATCGGCTATGGCTGCAATTTCATATATACTTTCAAATAGTGAGGCACTTGGGATTGACCCTTCCTTTGGAAAGGACAGGGACATTCACGTTCACGTTCCAGAGGGAGCTGTACCAAAGGACGGTCCATCTGCTGGAATTTCAATTTGTACCGCAGTAATATCTGCTCTATCAAATCGACCTGTAAGGCGAGATGTTGCCATGACGGGAGAGATTACATTAAGGGGTAGAGTACTGCCAATTGGTGGACTAAAGGAGAAGTTACTTGCAGCAGAGAGAATGGGAATTAAGAAGGTACTAATTCCAGAGGACAATAAACGAGATCTAAGGGAGATTGAAGAAAATGTTGTAGAAAATCTTCAAATTGTCCCTGTAAAAAATATGAAGGAAGTTGTAGAAGAAGCTCTATTGGATGTGATAAATTGAAAATAAAATCAGCAGAGTTAGAAAGAGTTGCAGTATCTAAGGAAAATTATCCAACGGAAGAATTATATGAGTTTGCCTTTGCAGGAAGAAGTAATGTGGGAAAGAGTTCCTTTATAAATTCCATGTTAAATAGAAAAAATCTTGCCCGTACTTCTTCTAGCCCTGGGAAAACTAGAACTATTAATTTCTATAGGATTAACGATGAAATTAGATTTACCGATCTTCCGGGATATGGATATGCGGCAGTTTCAAAGAGTGAAAAGGCAAAGTGGGCAGATATTATTAACGAGTACCTTCATGAGAGGGATGAGCTTTTAGAGGTTTTTTTACTTGTAGATATTCGCCACGAACCTACGGCACAGGACGTTCAAATGTATGAATATATACTGGAGTCTGGTTTTAACGGACTGGTAATTGCTACGAAAAGCGACAAGATTTCAAAGAACCAACTTCCAAAACATATTAAGGCAATTGCAGAGAAGTTAAAGATAAAAAATAGAGATATGATTATTCCATATTCATCAGTAAAGAAAAATATGGTAGATGAGATGTGGATGATTATTGGTGATTTAATAGATTATCACAAGGAATAGTGTAGTAGAATATAGTGTTGAAAGTAATACAAAGATAGATTAGGTTGGGCAGATATGCCTGACCTTTTTTTATACCTTGAATTTCCACAGATGTTGTCCAAAGAAAGACCCGTGGAGATAGTACATCTGTAATTTGGAATGGATAGGTAATTAAATAACCCATGGTAGGCTGCGTCGAGCCCCCGCCCGACCCGCGGGGATAGTATATCGGTATTTTGGAATGGATAGGCAATAAAACGCGGACACAACGTAACTCCCTCGAAAGAGGGATTATTTTTTTAAGAAATTTATTTTTATTCTTTAGTTTTTATTTTATTGCGATATAATTTCACTGAATAAGCTTCACTTAGTTGGGGGATTTATGAATAAAATACAAAACAATATGGTTAGAAATGCCGTTAGAAAAATTGCTTTAAATGAAGTTTTGCCCTATGCAAAGGAAATGGACGTAACTGGAGAATTTCCATGGGATGTTGTAAATACTATTAGAAAATATGGAATAATGGGTTGTAATATTTCTAGGGATTATGGTGGCGCTGGTCTTGATGAATATGCAGAATCAATAATTATTGAAGAACTTGCCTATGCCTGTCCAAGTGTTACTTTAATTTTAGACGCCCACCATATTTCTTCCCATCTGTTTGAAAAATATGCTAGTGATGAATTAAAGGAAAGACATTTAAGGGACATTGCAACTGGTGAAAAATTATGTTGCTTTGCTATTTCTGAGCCTATGGCTGGGTCTGATGCTCAGGCTATTCAATCTAGTGCATATTTAGATGGTGAGGAATGGGTTTTAAATGGTCAAAAGACTTGGATTACAAATTTTAGTGTTAGCGACATCTATTTAATTGCCGCTAAAAACGATCCTAATAAAGGGGCTAGAGGTATAAGTCTATTTATGGTTGAAAAGGATGCTCCTGGCTTTTTTATAGGCCATAAAGAGGACAAAATGGGTATGAGAGGATCTGATACTGGAGAACTTTTTATGGAGGACTGTAGAATTCCAAAGGAAAATTTAATTGGAGAACTTGGTAAGGGATTTTACTACGGAATGGAAGCACTGGACATTGGTAGAAGTATTATTGGGGCAATGTCCATTGGAATTATTAGAAGATGTTTAGATGAATCTGTTAAGTATGCTAACGATACTAAGGCATTTGGTAAATCCATTGGAAATTTCCAAGGGGTTTCATTTAAAATTGCCGATATGAGAATTTGGGTTGAAGCTATTTCTGCCCTTTCCAATAGTATTTGCGAGAAAAGGGTAAATAAAGAGAGATTTACCGTTGAGGCTGCCAGTTTAAAGGCTTTCTCCTCTGAATGTGCAAAGAGATCAGCAGACTATGCCATCCAAATTCATGGTGGAAATGGTTACTCTAGGGAATTTGTACCGGAGAGATTACTAAGGGATTCAAGAGTTCCTGAAATTATGGAGGGAACTACTGAAATTCAAAAGATAATTATTGGAAATGCAGCCCTAAGTGGAAAAAAATTCTGGAGAAGTGAAAATGAAAATTGCAGTATGTATTAAAGAAGTTTTAAATTCTGATAAGATTAAAATAAACAAAGAGACCAAAAATATTGATAGAACTGGGGCAGAGATGATTATTAACCCCTACGATTTAAACGCAGTAGAGTTTGCACTATCTCTAAAGGAGAAATTTGGTGGAGAGACCTATGTAATTACCATGGGTATTCCATCGGCGGAAATGTCCCTTAGAGAATGTCTAGCTATGGGAATTGACAATGGGATTTTAATTACAGATAGAGCCCTAGCTGGTTCTGATACTATTCCAACTTCCCTTGTCCTTTCTGAAACCATTAGAAAGTTTATTCCAGATTGTGACCTTGTAATAGTTGGTAAACATGCAATAAATGCTGAAACCAGTATTATTGGACCTGGAATTGCAGAGCGACTTGGTTTTTCGCAAATTACCTACGCTAAGGAAATTATTGAAGTAGATGAAAATAGAGTCATTGCAAAAAGAGAGGCAGAAAAGGGAGATTTAATAGTAGAGGCAAAATTACCGGGAGTTATTTCTGTAAGTGGAGAGATAAATTCTCCAAGGTATGTTGATTTAACTAGGGTAATTGATTCTCTAAATGCTGAAATTAAATCTGTTGGAATAGATGATTTAGAAATTAGTAGTGAAAGAGTTGGAGTAGCTGGCTCCTCAACTATAGTAGGCGAAATGCACATGGTTAATAAACAATCTGGAGACTGTCAAATGATTTCTGGAGATTTAAATGCCATTGCAAAGGAAGTTGTCGGAATTATTAAGACGACGGTGTAATAGGGGGGAGATTATGACTATAGATAGTGGAATTTGGGTAGTGGCACATAGTTTTGAAGATGAATTACCACAGGTTACCTTTGAGTTAATTGGTAAGGCGGTAGAACTTGGTAAAAAATCTGGTGAAAAAGTTACAGTAGTTATTATTGGCTCTGGACTAAAAAAGTCATTGGAAGAACCTTTTTACTATGGAGCAGATGAAGTAATTGGAGTAGACCAAGAGGAACTAAAGCACTATGATGGAAATTCCTACGCAAATGTACTAGAAGAACTTATTAAAAAATATAGACCTTCGTCTGTATTATTTGGTGCAGATAGTGTAGGTAGAGAACTTGCCCCAAGAATTGGAGTGCGTCTTGAAACTGGCATTGCAGCAGATTGTATTGATTTAGATATGGGAGTTATTGACGAGAAAAATCTTCTCCTTCAAAAGAAGCCATATTTAAATGGAGAGGTAATAGTTGATATTCTATGTAAGGAAAAAAGGCCTCAAATTGCTACGGTAAAGGGAGGAATGATTCCTTTAAAAGAGGCGAATACAGGTAGAACTGGCACAATAATTCGTGAGAAAATTAAGGTATCAGAAGAAGATATACTAAGTAAAATAATTAAGACCATTCCAAAATCTACAGATACTTTGGATATTAGTAAGGCTGAAATTATAGTTGCAGGAGGTAGAGGTTTTAAATCCAAGGAGGATTTTGAAAGGCTTTATGAACTTGCAGAACTACTTGGTGGAGTAGTAGGCGCAACTAGACCACTTGTTCAAAATGGTTGGATAGGAGAGGAATTTCAAATTGGCTTAAGTGGAAAGGTAATAAGTCCAAAACTCTACATGGCTTTTGGAATAAGCGGCGCAGCAGAACATACTAGTGGAATAGTAAATGCTGGAACTACCATTGCAGTTAATACAGATTCCGACGCGGCAATTTTTGGAAAGGCAAATTATGGAATAATTGGAGATGCAAAACAGACACTTGAAAATATTATAGTTGCACTTAAGGTATACAGAAATTAAAAAAAAGGGAGGTTTACCCTCACTACAGATTGTAGACAAACCCGGAAATTTTCTGGGCTTGTTTTTTAATGAAATACAGAGTTTATATTTTATTTTTATAAATAGATTTTTATAATTCTGGCAGAGAGATTAATTTTTTTGAATCTTTAGAGAAAAATTTTTGTTATTGTAATAATATTCTCATCTCACGTTGTTTTCGAGGTAAAGGCGTTAAAAAAATTCCATGTTTGAGCGTAGCGAGTTTGGAATTTTTAGCCTTTGCCGAGAAAACTTTCATTTAGTGGCAAGTTGGGTTACAGGGGGATTTTTAAGGGGACCTAAGGGGAGAAACTGCGTTATTTCTCCCCTGGTCCCCCTTAAATTTAATAAATAAACTTTTAGATTAATGTCTGTAATTATAGGTTTTCATCTTAAAAACTTTACATTCACTTAAAAAGGGAGGTTTAACCTCCCTAATTTTTTTATTCTTCTACTGGTTCAAAGTCTGTCTTTGGTGCTCCACACATTGGGCATACCCAGTCTTCAGGAAGTTGCTCAAATGGTGTTCCTGCTGCTACTCCGTTATCTTCATCGCCTACTGCTGGATCATAGATGTATCCGCATAATGTACATTCAAATTTCATTGTGTGCTCCTTTCTTTTTTCACTGTGTTCTCTATATACCACAGTATAATTTTTTAAAACACTTTTGGAACAAATTTATTAAAGATGTAATTGTAAAGGAAATGTTAAAAATTTTAATCTGTGGGTATCTAAATATCAGAAGGTGCAGTATGAAAAAATTATGTTTTAATCAATCTGTTGCCAGCGATATTAATTTAGTAAAGCTTTTTTTACGAGATGCTCTAGAAATTTTACATGAGTACAATCTAGACGAGGAGCAGTCCGTTGATGTAAAGCTAATTTTAAATGAACTTGTACTAAATGGTGTTATTCATGGCAATAAGGGCGACGTTTCAAAAAAAGTTAATTTAAAAATATTTTCTGACCAAGGGGAACTTATTTTCATAGTCAAGGACGAGGGTTGTGGCTGTAAATTTTCCTTTGACTCTTATAATTACGAGGAAAAACTCTGTACTGGTAGGGGGCTTGTTTTAGTTCGGGCTCTTACTGATGATTTAATTCTTAATGACAATGAAATTATTGCTGTTAAATCTCTAAAATAAGGTGTAAAATATTTATCGGATATATTATGAGTACTTTGTACTCATTTTTTTGTGAAAGGAATAATATGAAAAGGGAAGAAATTAGAAATATAGCAATTATTGCCCATGTTGACCATGGGAAAACAACTCTTGTAGATGCTCTACTTAAACAATCGGGAGTTTTTAGAGAGAATCAACAGGTAGCTGAAAGAGTTATGGACTCAAATGATATTGAAAGGGAAAGGGGAATTACCATTCTTGCAAAGAATACCTCTGTCCTTCACAATGACACATTAATTAATATTATAGATACTCCTGGTCACGCAGACTTTGGGGGAGAAGTTGAACGTGTATTAAAGATGGTAAACGGTGTAGTCCTTCTTGTAGATGCCTTTGAAGGACCTATGCCTCAGACAAAATTTGTACTAAAAAAGGCATTTGAACTATCTCTGCCTGTAATTGTTTGTATAAATAAAATAGATAGACCAGAGGCAAGACCTATTGAAGTTATTGACGAGGTATTAAATCTATTTATTGAACTGGGAGCAGATGATGATGTACTAGAATGCCCATTTGTATTTACATCGGCTAAGATGGGTACAGCGACCCTTGATTTAGATGTAGAGGGGAAAAGTATGAACCCTCTATTTGAAACGATTTTAAACTATATTCCAGGGCCAGAAAGCGATGATAATTCTCCACTTCAACTACTTATTTCCACTATTGACTACAACGAGTATATTGGAAGAATTGGTATTGGAAAAATTGAAAGGGGAACTATTTCTCCAAACGACTCTGTTGTAATAGTTAATGCAAATGATGAGTCAATTATGAAGAAGGTAAAAATAAGTGGAATCTATGAATTTAGAGGCCTTGAAAGAATTCCAGTAGAGGTTTCTAAATCTGGCAGTATAGTTGCCATAACTGGAATTGAGGATATAAATATTGGAGATACAATTTGTTCAACCGATGACCCTACTCCACTGGAGTTTGTAAAAATTTCAGAGCCTACAATTTCTATGAACTTCTCTGTAAATGACTCTCCATTTGCAGGTAGAGAGGGGAAATTTGTAACCTCAAGGCAGATTAGGGGAAGACTATTTAAAGAGCTTCAAACGGACGTAAGTTTAAGGGTAGAGGACGGAGCTTCTACAGATGTATTTAAGGTTTCTGGTAGAGGAGAACTTCACCTATCTGTACTAATTGAAAATATGAGAAGGGAAGGCTACGAATTTCAAGTCTCTAAACCAGAAGTTCTATTTAAGGAAATTGATGGTAAGAGATGCGAGCCTATGGAAATTGCCACAATTGATGTAAGTAACGACTACGTTGGAGCAGTTATTGAAAAGCTAGGTAGAAGAAAGGGAGAGCTTGTAAATATGAGCGAGCCTTCTGGAGGATATGCAAGGCTAATATTTAAAATACCAGCTCGTGGACTAATTGGATATAGACAGGAATTTTTAACAGACACTAGGGGCGAGGGAATATTAAATACTATTTTTGACTCCTACGAAGCCTACAAGGGGGATATTCCTATGCGACAAGACGCATCTATAGTTTCCTTTGATACGGGAGTTGCAAGTGGCTACGGGTTAAATAACGCCCAAAGTAGAGGTGTGCTATTTGTAGAACCGGGAGAAGAGGTATATGAAGGTCAAGTTGTAGGAGCGTCTCCAAAGGGAGTAGAACTTGAAGTAAGTGTAACCAAGACCAAAAAGCAGACCAATATACGAGCAAGTGGATCAGACGATGCCTTAAAGCTATCTCCAATAATGGATATGACTTTGGAAGAGGCACTGGAATTTATAGAGGACGACGAGTTAATAGAAGTAACTCCAGTAAATTTTAGAATTCGAAAGAAAATTCTTGGAACTCAAGCAAGGTACAAGAGCAGAAAGAAGTGATAAATTGTTAGAACGAGCTAGAGAATACCTTAGTAAATTTGGACTAGGGGACAGTATTATGGTTCATAGTGTAAGTACAGCGACAGTTACCCTTGCAGCAGCGGCAATAGGCTGTACTGAGGCAGAAATTGCAAAGAGCCTTACCTTTCGAGATAGAGAAGGGGCAATGATGATAGTAACTGATGGAATAGCTAGGATAGACAATAGAAAATTTAAGGACACCTTTGGTTTTAAGGCTAGAATGTTAAGTGGAGAAGAGCTTGAGGAAATGGTAGGATTTTTACCAGGGGGAGTATGTCCCTTTGGAGTAAAGGACGGAGTAAAAATCTACTTCGACAAGAGTTTAAAAAACCACGAAGTAGTATATCCAGCCTGTGGAAGTTCAGACTCTGCAATAAGGTTAGAGCTTTCAAAGCTGGAGGAAATTGTAGATTTTATAGAATATGTAGACGTATCAAAAGAGGGTTAGTTGCCCTTTTTAGATATATGAAATAGTAGGTGTAAAAATTTAAAATACACCTATTTTTTATATATAAGTAGCCGAAGATAATGCATCTGTATCGTGGAATACATATGCAGTAAAAAATGGGTGTTGTTTTGAAGAAAGTACGTCGGTATCATTGAATACATACACAATAAAACCCGAACACATTGTAACGGGCGGATTAGGGACAATCCGCCCCTACCGATGGTTGTGAAACAATATTGATTTATTCAATGTACGGTTGGTTTTGAATATGGTGTAATTCAATGGGATTGTATCAACGTAACCCATGGTAGGTTGCGTCGAGCCCCGCCCGACCCGAGGGGATTGTATATCGGTAGAACGGAGTTAAACAATCTCCGTATTTTATAACCTATCCATTCCAAATTACCGATGTACTATCTCCGACTTTTGAAAAATATTAAGAGATTTGATTTTAAAACTTACAATTTCTAAAATATATCATTGAAGGTTTTCGAAGATAACAAATTTGATAATAGTAACAATATTCCCCTCCCACACTGTTTTCGAGGTGAAGGCGTTAAGA
>CAYFUL010000024.1:12857-21212 GCA_964346375.1 uncultured Peptoniphilaceae bacterium | reverse complement strand
CTTTTTTCCTTAGTTGTTCATGTTGCTCTGTTGTTTTAAACATACTTAACCTCCTCTTACCTTATAGGACTTCTTTTACGATTATCACTCATTACCACTCTTATCGGCATTCTCGTAATCATATAATCATATTAAAATCTAGTTTAATAATACTATCTGTAAATTTTTTGCAAAGTATTGAATACTTTTTTGGTGTAATTTTATACTATCACAGCAATTTTTGTTAGTCAAAGAACTAGCGAAAATACATATAAATTTATTAGTTTGCTGTAGTTTTTATAATTTTTGAACGTTTTCCTATGTTTTTGCAAATAATGTTTAGTAAAAAATTTCGCCGAAAAAATAAAGTGTATTATTTTTGTACAATGGTCATTTTAAGTTTAGTAGTTCAAATTTTTTCTGGGTATAATTTAAACATCAAAGGGAGGTAGATTTATGGAATTTAAAATTGTTGACGGATATGAATACAAGGAATATATTCTATCCCTTTTCGACGAATATTCTGAAATGCTAGTTGAAAACGCCCCCGATTTTAAAAAATACTTGGGGATTCAAGGTTATGAAAAGGAAAAAGCTGATCTATCTGTAAAATACGGTAGGCCTAGTGGAAGATTGTATATTGTTCTTACTTTTGATGGAGAGCCTGCCGGATGTGTTGCTCTTACAAAACTTAGTGATGAAATGGGAGAGCTAAAAAGGCTTTACATTAGACCTAAATTTAGACGCAATGGATTGGGGAAAAAACTCGTACAGTTAATTTTAATGGACGCCTGTGAAATTGGGTACAGCACCGTTGTTTTAGATACCTTCCCATTTTTAGGCAGCTCTCAAATTTTATACAGGAATATGGACTTTGAACCTATTGAAAAATACAATGAAAATCCTATGGAGGAGGCAATATTTTTAAAGAAGGATATGAATCAGTGTAGGAATTGAAGTTGGGCTAGATGAGCCTAATGAGGAATCAACAGAGGAATAATTTTTATAGAAGGCAATAGCCTTCTATTTTTTTTGCCGAAAAAAAAGACACTCATTAGGATGTGAATGTCGAAGAGTAAAAGTGAAATGCATTTAAGAATTGAATTTTTTTATGTCGGATAAATTTTAAAAATAACCCTATGGATTTTATTGCCTATCCATTCCACAATACCGATGTACTTTCCCCCGCGGGTCGGGCGGGACGCCCGACACCCTACCATGGTTCTATTTTGAAACAATTGCAACAAATTTCACCATATTCCAAAACAAACCCTACAATGAACAAATCAATACTATTTCACAACTAAGGGTAGGGGCGGATTGTCCTGGGTCCGCCCCTACGTTGTGTCCGTGTTTTATTTCCTATCCTTTCCAAAATACAAATACATTATTTTCAACTATTTGTATATAAAAAAAATAGGTGCAATATAAATTTTTGCACCTATTTTGTCAACACTTAAAACCATTCACTATGCAGTGAAAGTCAAACTATTTAAACTATCTACTATTGAAAGAATTTCATCTATTAATGGCTTTTGTGTATATATCTCTCTAAGTTTTCTTGGAAGATTTATTCCCTCTTCCAATTCCTCCCTTTCCATATATCCCACTTCTGCATATCTATCTACTATTGAATCTATTAGCCTTGCCTGAGATAGGCTTAGGGAATTATCTCTTAAAAAATCAGTAAATTTTACGATTACTGCATCTCTATTTACGCCGATTAGTTCTCTAATTGCCCTTGATACACTTTCTGTTTTAAATTCCTCTACAAATTCCTCGTAGGTTCCCAGTTCTTCCCAAAGAACTTTTTTTAATTTCAGTAGATCTTCCTCTTCAAGGTCTATTAAATTATAGACTTTGTAAATGGAAAGATCTTCTCTATTTAAATCTATGTACTCTTTTATTTTCTGTCTATAGGACATTTTTCCCTCCCCATAAAATCTCTAAAGAGAATTATATTATTTTATGTCCACTTAGTAAACTATTCTTAAGATTTTCAAGAAAGATTTATCCAATTATTTCAAAAAAAGGCTCGCAAACGCGAACCCTTAGTATCTTCCTCTTAATTTTAATGCTCCAGCTATTTTTTCAATTGCCTTAATATATGCAGCTTCTCTTACAGAGGAGTTATGTTTATTTTTTACCTCTACAATTTTTTCAATTGCATTTAGCATATCCCTCTCCTCTTTTTCCTGCACTTCCTCAAAGTCCCAATAATATCCTCCATTATTTTGAACCCATTCATAGTAGGATACAAGTACCCCGCCGGAATTTGCAAGTATATCAGGTACTACAACTACTCCCTTTTCATTTAAAATCCTATCTGCACCAGGAGTTATAGGACCATTTGCACCTTCTACTATTAACTTCGCCTTAATAGAGTCTGCATTTTCATCTGTAATTTCATTTTCAAGGGCAGCAGGTATAAAAATATCTGCATCAAGGCTAAATAGTTCTTCCTTATTTAGAAAAGTTGCCCCGGGATAACCAAAGAACTTTCCCCCATTATTCTCCTTGTATTCTACAAGGTCATTATATTTAAAACCTTCCTCATTAAAAATACCATAGGTGTCGTTTTTCTCCCTATCATATCCTCCAACGGCAATAATAACTGCACCCATTTCCTCTAAGTACTTTGCAGCAAAGGACCCTACATTTCCAAAGCCCTGTACAATAAGACGAGCCCCCTTTAAATCAAGGTCAATTAATTTTGCAAACTCCCTTGCACAAATTGCAACTCCAAATCCAGTTGCCTCTGTTCTTCCCTTAGAGCCTCCAAATTCAAGTGGCTTTCCAGTAAATGTACCAATTTCTAATCTATCTCCATTTAGCTTTGCAAACTCATCGACCATCCAAGTCATAATAGTTCCGTTAGTATTTGCATCTGGAGCGGGAATATCAACTTTCTCTCCAATATATTTATGAATGCCCCTTACATATCCCCTGGAAAGATTTTCAAGTTCCCTCTGGGAAAGTTCCTTAGGGTCTACAGTAATTCCTCCCTTGCCACCGCCATAAGGAATATCTATTACAGAACATTTTAAACTCATCCATAATGAAAGTGCCTTAACCTCGTCGGGATTAACCTGTTTATGAAATCTAATACCACCCTTAGAAGGGCCAACTGCAGAAGAGTGGGCAGAGCGATATCCTTTAAATACCTTTGTAGTACCATCATCCATCTTTACAGGAATAGAAACCTCTATAAATCTTTCAGGGTCCTTTAAAATTTCATACACAGCTGGGTCAACACCAAGTACATCACAAGCTACCTTAACTTTTTCTCTTGCAGATTCAAGAGGGTTTAGAACATCAGTCATCTTAATCACTCCTTTTACATATTAAAGCAATTATAGTCCTAAAAAATAACTACCACAAGAAAAATTTAGGTTAAAAAGAAAACTTGATAAATTTTTTAGTGTAGAATCCATGGAAAAGGATTGTAAAAAAAGATAGAGAGATAATTTTTCATAAATATTAAATACACAAGGAAAATTTACGGCAAAATTTGAATTCATAAAATGATAATTTGAATTTATGGACAAAAATTATTTGGGAATGTAAAATAATTTTCCTATGGTATAATTCTAAAGGGAGGAGAATAATATGGAACAAAAACAGATGAAACTACCCCAAACTCTATTTACCCTTGCCATAGCAGGAGTATTGCCATGGTATTTTGAGTATATACATAAGAGTAAAATTGTAGAGGGAAATTCAACCCTATTTGTAATACTTTGGTTTATACTAAATTTTATGTTTATTATTACCATTACACAGATGGTAAAAAACTATCTCTACCTAAAGAAGCTAGAGGAATTAAAATACAATACCACCCCAATGGGAATAGGAATAATTGCAATCGTACTATTTGCAATTGCAATAAACGTATATTTTATAACTCAGGTCTATGTAAAAAGCCCAGAGGTATTTAGAATAATACTTCCAATAGTTTTTTTACTACTTCTTGGACTATATGTAGTTACACTTTTTTACGGGAGACTTCCTGCAATTGAAAGTAGAGATAATCTAGTAGTATATAATATCAACAAGGACAAGGCTCCAATAAGGGATGGATTTGAAAAATTTGGATCCCATACGGGAACATACAATGAGGGACTTGTAATAGGAAATGATATATTCCCATATACTTCAATAAAATCCGCCTTTGTAGATAAAAACAATGTACTGGTAATAAAGGGAAAGAAAAGCGAAAAAAATTATGTAGTAAATTACGGAGCGGAAATGGGGAAGAATAGACTGGTAGAAATATTAAAAGAGAAGAGCATATTAAAATAAAAATTTAAGACCACCAAAACTTAAAATCAATACATATACCTTTAAAATATCTAGGGGAGTGTAGGATAATCCTATTGACACCATAATATAAATAATATGTGGAATTGCCAAAATAGTACATATAGCTACAACTGCAAAATTCTTTTTAACGAATAATACCCCAAAGATAATTAACCAAGCCCATAATGCAAATGGTACAAACATTGTAAACATTGCAAATTTATTACTGTGTACTACATCAAATGAGATATGGTTGGACAAACCAATTGTTATAAACCCAATTGCAAATAGCACTAAGGAGAAAATAGTGACAGAGTAAAATATTTTTCTAGTATTTATCTTCATCTCTCTACTCCTTTATATTTAATAATTCTTTGTAAGGTTTTAATGAATTATTTTTCCTACATATTTTTTAATAATGCGTTTTTTAATCTATCCTTATTTTTCCAATCTTAAATTAAATCCTTGTTTTACTATGGAATCCATAACCCTTCTTCTCTTTTCAACTATTCCATTATATTTTTGTATAACTTGGTTATAGAATGAGTCTGATCTTCTTCCATTCTCCCTTGTGTCATAGTAGTTAGTTAGCTCTTGATCATAGTCTTTAAACGCCTCTAGGTAGCTTTCTGGCTCCTTATATTCGTCTATGAATACTTTATCCTTAATATTAATTCTAGGCTTTAATTGAGGCTCCTGGTTAGGATATCCAAATCCTACTCCTATTACTGGGAAGGTAAGTGGTGGTAAATTTAGAATCTCAATTATTCTATCGTAGTCGTTTAATATACTTCCAAAGTATACGGCGCCCATTCCTAAACTTTCTGCTGCTACTGTTAAATTTTGTGCAGCAAGGCATGCATCTGTAAATCCTTGGAAGAATCTATCCATATCTGCCTCTGTTCCCGGATCTGCATTTTGCTCCTTTAATATCATTGCATTTCTTCTAAGGTCTGCAATAAAAATAAATAGCTCTGGACATCTTGCAAGGTATTCCTGGGTAGAAACCTCTGCAATTTCCTTTCTCTTCTTTTCATCAAGTACCCTTACTATACTAAAGGACTGCATTCCTGTAGAGTTTGCTGTTCTGTTACAAACCTCCAGTAATTTATTTAGAGTTTCATCGTCTATCTTTTGGTCTGTAAATTCTCTAACTGTTCTGTGATTTAATTGAATATCAATAGTGTTCATATGACCCTCCTATACGAAAAATTTTATTACAAATGGGATAAGTACTGCAGTTATTAATCCTGCATAGGCTATTGAAAATGAAGCCATGGCTCCTTCTACTTCTCCTATTTCTATTGCTCTCTTAGTCCCTAGTGCATGGGAAGCCGTTCCAAGGGCAACTCCCTTTGCAGTTGGATCAGTTATTCCTGCAACTTTTAAAATAATTTCTCCAAGTCCATTTCCAACTATTCCTGCTACCATTATTGCAGCAGTAGTTATTGCTGGATTTCCTCCTAAACTATTTGCTACTTCATATCCTATTGCAAGCGTAGTGGATTTTGGAGCAATGCTAAGTAGAATAACCTTATCTAGCCCTAGTAATTTTCCAATAACCATTACAGATATTATACCACTGAGGGAACCTAAAATAACACCAACGGTAATGGCAAGGGCATTTTCCTTTAATTTATTTATCTGTTTATAAAGGCTCATTCCAAGGGCAACTGTCGCCGGTCCAAGTAGGTAAACCCAAATATTTCCCCCTTTTTCGTAGTACTCAAGGGGTATTTTAAATACCACTAGGAAAATTCCTATAGTCAGCATAGATAAATTAATTGGAGTTATAAGGATACCCTTTCTATTTTTTAATAGGTTTGATGTAATAACATACATTACTAGTGTAAATGCAAATCCAAAATTTTCGCTGTTAAAAAATTCCATTACTTCCTCCTTAATTTAATTACAAATTGAATTGACCAACCTGTAACTACTATTACTATTACTGTGCTTAAAAATATGGTAACAATAAGGGGAATAATTATTGGCACAACTAAATCTAAAACCCTTAATAGTTTGACTCCAGCAGGTATAAAACATATGGTCATATGAGTTACAAAAAAGTTTACAACATTTTCAACGCTCTCTTCTTTAATTACATCTTTATATAGAAAAATAAATAGTAAAAACATTCCTATTACAGCACCAGGTATAATTATTCCAGTTGCGTATGTAATTAATAGTCCAAGGGTGTAGCAAATAAGTAACATAGCAAGTCCTTGTAGTTCTTTCATTAAATCACCTCTAAAAAATTATATCAAGACTGTTAAATAGGGCAATAAAAAAACACCAGTTTCCTGGTGAACAAGATTATTAATAAAGTTTCATAGGATGTAGAGTATTGAAATTTACGGAGTTTATAAAAATACTTTTTTATTTAAATGAAGGGGGACCAGGGGAGAAATAACGCAGTTTCTCCCCTTAGGTCCCCCTTCACCCCCATAACCCCTCTCGCTCGTTGAATGAAACTTTCCTCGGCAAAGGCTAAAAATTCCAAACTCGCCCTACGGGCTCAGACATGGAATTTTTTTAACGCCTTCACCTCGAAAAGTATGTGGGATGGGAATATTATTACAATTACAAGGAATTATGCTTATAAAAATCGAAATAGTCAAATGAACCGTGAATTACGAAAAATAATTTATTCTATAATTCACAACTAAGGGTAGGGGCGAATCGTCCTCGAGACGCCCGTTAAACAGCGTTCGTGTATTATTACCTATCCATTCTATAAAACTTTTCAACAGTATAACACCAGTTTCCCCGTATTATACATTATTTTCTATTTCTATGGCATTAACGAAGTTATAGGTACTATATAAACTCCGTCCTTTCTCTTATATGCAAAGGGTGCATTTGCACAGAGTACCATCATAAAAGAAGGTGCTCCCATATTGTCCACATCTATTTTTGAAGCAAGGGCCTTTAAACTACTTGCCCCTTCCTCTATTAATGTATCTCCACCTAATTTTATCTCTATTAATCCATAGCGACCATTTCTAAGATGTAACACCGCGTCACATTCTAACTCTGTCTTATCTCTATAATGATAAACTGTTCCGTCTAATAAATCTGCATAGATTCTTAAATCCCTTATACATAGATTTTCAAATAGAAAGCCCATTGTCTTTAAGTCCTCTATTAAATCCTTAGGCCCAATTCCTAAAGCCGCTGTTGCAATTGATGGATCTACAAAGTACCTTGTATCTGTTGTCCTTATTGCGGCTTTGCTCCTTAAATTTGGATTCCATGCCTTTGAATCCTCTATTACAAATATTTTTTTAAGGGCATCTATATAAGAATATAGAGTTTTCCCATCAAATGTATCCAGTTCATTTGCAAGTAAATCATTTCTTATTGTCTCTAGTGCACTTTGAGTTCCTACATGTCTAGCATAGGAACGGAGAAGCCTTTTTGCCTTTTCCTTGTCCTTTTTTACATCATCGACTCTACTAATATCTGTAGATACTATTGCTTCGTAGTAATCTATTGCTTGAAATAGTGCTATTTTTTCTTCAAGACCTACAGATTTTGGCCATCCACCTCTACATATTAAAAAGGCTACTTCCTCTAGTGTAGTGGTATTTGAATCTGCGATGTCCTTATTTAAAAATAAATCCCTAATGGAAACTTTGCCACTAGAGTCCTTTGATTCGTAGAGGCTCATAGGTCTCATATAGAGCCTTGAAATTCTATCTGTACCCGTATGAAATGAGTCGTCTAATTCTGCAGGGACTGCTGAACCAGTTAGGATAAACTGTCCAAATTCATCCCTTCTATCTACTTCATACCTTACTGCATTCCATAGGTTAGGTGCAATTTGCCACTCATCTATTAATCTTGGAACCTCTCCCTCTAAAAGCCCTGTGGGATTTATTTCTGCCATTGCCCTATACTGATTAGTTAAGTTTGGCTCATCCATTGATATTACACTTTTCGCTATATTTTTTGCAGTAGTGGTTTTGCCACACCACTTAGGACCTTCAATTAATACAGCGCCCTTTGCCTTTAGCCTATCCTCTAAAATTTTATCCGTAATTCTTGGTAGATACTTCTTTATTTCCATCA
>CAYFUL010000024.1:0-12757 GCA_964346375.1 uncultured Peptoniphilaceae bacterium | reverse complement strand
GTGATTGGCGCGATTTTATTCCTGTGATTGGCGCGATTTTATTCCAGTGATTGGCGTAATTTTGTTCCAGTGATTGGCATTTAATTTGTTTCAAAATTTTCTAGGCTTGCTCCTCTACATATTTCCCTAATTTCTCCTTCGTCAAATTTTATTTCTATTCCTTCCCTTGAAAGCTCTTCTATTTTAAAATAAGTGTATTTAATAATTCCATCTCAATCCTCCCATGGCAATTCTATCTATTTATGGTAAAATGCCTTATGGAATGATATTAACTTATAGTAAATTTTAAAGAGGTATTAATGGAAATTTATAGAGACTTAAAAAAATATAGACTTAGAATTTTTCTAGTGGTCTTACTTACTTTTGGAAATGCCATTGGAGAATTATTTCTTCCAAAATTAATGAGCCTTGTAATTGATAAGGGTGTTGCCTACGGTGATACTTCTTACATTTTACAAATGGGGGGCGTAATGATTGTAGTAGTTGTTCTTACAGTTATATGTAGAGCTAGCGCTGCTTACCATTCTTCTAAAACTGCAATGGCATTTTCAAGGGATATTAGACTTAAAATTTTTACCAAAATAAATAGATTTAGCTTTGACGATGTGGAGCACTTTTCAATTTCAAGTCTTATTACTAGGACTACAGACGACGTTGCCCAAGTTGAACAGATGGTCCTTATGGCTCTTAGACCCCTTGTACGTGCGCCTCTTATGTTTATTGGCGGACTTATTATGGCATTGTCTACTAACTTAAAATTATCAGGAGTATTTCCCATTACTCTACCATTTATAATTCTTGGTCTTTACTTTGTCTTTAAAATTGGCATTCCATACTTTCCAATTTTACAAAGTAGGCTGGATAAATTAAACGAACTATTTAGAAGAAGGCTAACTGGTATTCGTGTTATTCGTGCTTTTTCAAGAGATCCCCTTGAGGAAGAACTCTTTGAAGATGCAAATAGAGACTATTATGAAATGGCCACAAAGGTTAATAGCCTTCTTATTACCGTTCGTCCAATTTTAAATATTGTACTAAACCTTGGCCTTGTTCTCGTTATGTACTTTGGCGCAAAGTTAATCGATATTAGAGAGATGAAAGTGGGGGAGTTAATGGCATTTATCCAATATATTACTCAAGTGCTTTTCTCCATGATTATGATTAGCTTTCTTCTATCATTAATTCCTAGAACTTGGGCATCTATGGTTAGAATTAATGAGGTACTCTCCTTTGAAACTACCATTACCGGCGGAGAGGAAGAAATTTTTTCCATTGATTCTATTGAAGGGCGCAACCTTTCATTTTCATATCCCGGTGCAAAAAGGCCTGTACTAAATAATATTAACTTTAAGATTAATAAGGGAGAGACTATTGGAATTATTGGAGGTATTGGCTCTGGAAAGAGTTCCATTTTAAAACTCCTTATGCAATTTTACGAGCCTGAAAGGGGAGAACTGTTTATTAACAATATTGACATACGAGATATTAATACCTACTCCCTTAGAAAAAATATATCCTACGTTCCACAGGAGAACTTCTTCTTTACGAAAACTGTAAGGGAGAATTTAATCTATGGAAATCCTGACGCAACTGAAAATCTACTAAGATGCGCGTTAGAACACGCAGAGGCACTAGAATTTTTAGGAGATAATCCATTAGACGAAAATGTAGTTAGAGGCGGGCGAAACTTCTCTGGAGGTCAAAGACAGCGTCTTGCCATTGCAAGAGCCATTGCAAGAAATTCTGATGTATATATTTTTGATGACTCATTCTCTGCCTTAGACTATAAGACGGATTTTAATGTAAGGCACTCTCTAAAAGAGGTGCTGGAGAATAAAATCGTTATTATCGTGGCACAAAGGGTTGCAACTATTTTAAACGCCGATAAGATTTTAGTACTTGAGGATGGAGAATCCGTAGGATTTGGTTCCCATAGTGACCTTATGAAAAATAATAAGACCTATAGGGAAATTGTAATTTCGCAGGGACAGGAGGAGCTATGAAAACAGTAAAAAGACTTCTAATTTATTTACAGGAACATAAATTTTACCTTGGACTTGCAATAATTCTAACTATTTCTTCATCCCTACTTGAAATAATTGCACCGAAGTTAATGGGAAATATTACTACCAAGATCTTTGAAAATATTTCTTCCAATATGCCTGTGGACTTTAAATATATTCTAAATATCTGTATCATTTTGGGAATTGCATATATTTTACAAGGTGTACTTGAATTTATTAACGGAAGAATTTTAGTAAAAATCTCCCAAAAGGTTATAGCAAGATTTAGAAGGGAGATTTCAGAAAAGGTTAAACATATTCCCATGGCATACTACGATAAAAATAAAACTGGAGATCTTCTCTCGCGTATGACTAACGACGTAGAAACCCTTGGGAAAAATCTTCAGGAGACTATTAATAGAGTCCTTACAAGTATTGTACTAATAGTTGGAATGCTTGGGATGATGCTTTCAATTAGCTATGTACTGACTTTGGTTTTTCTAATAACTCTCCCAGTAAGTTACTTTGCTACAAAGACCATTGCAAAAAAATCCCAAGGATTCTTTAGGCGAAAATCTAAAGGACTTGGTACAGTTGTAAGCTTTGTAGAGGAAAACTTCTCTGGGTCAAATTTAATAAAGGCGTATAATTACGAGGACTTTGCAGAAGAGGAGTTTATTGAAATAAATAATAACCTATACGAAGTGAGTTACAAGGCATCATTTTTAACGGGAATAATGCAGCCTATTATGGTATTTGTTTCAAACTTTGGCTATGTGCTACTATGTATTACTGGTGGATTTGAAGTCCTTCGTGGACGAATTAACATTGGAGATATACAGGCAATTATTCAATATGTGCGAAAGATAAATATGCCAATAGACCAACTTGCAGAGATGGCAAATATGTTTCAGGCAAGTATTGCAGCAGGAGATAGAATATTTGAATTTTTAGACCAAGAGGAGGAGATAGATTCCTTTAAAAATTCACTAAGCGCCCCTGTAAAGAACATAGACTTTAAAGATGTGGAATTTAGTTATGATGTAGATCCTGTAATAAATGGATTAAATTTAAAGGTAGAGCGCGGAGAGAGCATCGCCATAGTTGGTCCAACTGGTGCAGGAAAAACCACCCTTGTAAATTTGCTAATGAGGTTTTACGACGTAAATAGTGGTGGAATTTTTATAAATGGTGTAGATATAAGAAGTGTCCCAAGAAGTAATCTACGCAGTCTATTTGGAATGGTACTACAGGATACATGGCTATTTAAGGGAAGTATCTATGAAAATATAAAGTATGGTAGAGAGGACGCAACCTACGACGAGGTAATAGAGGCATCAAAACAATCCTACTGCCATAATTTTATAAACACCCTTCCCGATGGATACGATACGATTTTAAACGAGGATGCAACAAATATTTCCCAAGGTCAGCGCCAACTACTAACCATCGCGAGAGCTCTACTATCAGACCCAGAAATACTAATACTAGACGAGGCAACTTCCTCTGTTGATACAAGGACAGAGTCCCTTATACAAAAGGCTATGGCAAATCTACTAGAAGGTCGCACAAACTTTATAATCGCCCATAGACTTTCAACAATAGTCGAGGCAGATAGAATACTTGTAATGGATAAGGGAGATATAGTAGAGATGGGAACCCATAGAGAATTATTAGAGCAAAATGGAATTTATGCAGGGTTATTTAATGCGCAGTTTAGTAATTGATGGTAGATGGGTCGAGCCCCCGCCCGACCCGAGGAGATTATGCATCGGTAACGTGGAATGGATTGGTTTTAAAACACAAACGTTATTTAACGGGCGTCTCGAGGACGTCGCCCCTACCCATAGTTGTGAATCATATTAATTTTTATAACAAATACTAAAAAAGTCGAGCACATGCCCGACTTTTAATCTTACATTTCTATTTACTTTATCAATTTCAAAATACCCTTACTTATAAATTTCAGCTAGTATGGAATTTATACTTCCTTCCCCTACTGATTCAATAGTATCTACATCAAGGGGGAGTATTTTTATGTACTTTTCAATTGCCTCTCTATTTTCATCTCTAAGGGAATTATACGCCCTTGTACTCATTAAAAAGTACCTTTCATCTCCAACTATCTCTATGGAATTTCCACAGTGATTTATAAATTCTTCCTCGTTTAAACTAATAATCTCCCTATTAGTTTGAGCAAGGGATTTTAAAACTGTAGTCCTTTCCGGTTCAGGAATTAAACTCTCTGCAATAATTATAAAGTCCTTTGCAATGGTCATAATGGTATCGGTATGGTTAACTGCCTCTCCATTAAAGCTAGTTGAAAAGGAGACTCCCCTATAGTCAAAATCCTTGCAAAATCTATTAAATAACTCTCCACTACTTCTTGGAGAAATTCCACAATAGGCGACTTTAAATCTTCTATCGAGAACCATGGACCCTTCTCCCTCTAGACTAAGTACTAAATTGGAATAGTCTTTTACATGAGCGTCCCCATATCGTAAAAGAAGGTCATTTTTAAATTTAGGTACTTCTCTTTTTCGCTCCTCGCTACTCATGGAAAAAAGTGCAATTCTACCACCAGGAAAAGTAGCAAACCAATTATTTACAAATATACTATTAGGGGTTGAATCATCAAAGTCCTCTAGTATAGTAACCTCTACTCCCAGTTCCTTTAATGTATTAGAGATATTATTAAATTCATTAAGAGCACCCTTATGAACAAATGCATCTGGATTATTTATATCTCTAAAGAGAAAAGGTTTAATCATTAGCACATGGCTTTTAATATTCTTCATAATACCACCTTGTAATCTATAGATATATTTTAAATAATTAGTAACATAAAAGCAACTATTTGTGGTATGGGTGGTTATTTAGTATCCTATAAGCCCTATAAATTTGCTCTAAAAGGATAATTCTCATAAGCTGGTGGGGGAAGGTCATCTTTGAAAAGGATAGGGAATAGTTAGATCTACTTAGAACTTTTTCTGATAAACCAATAGAACCTCCAATTACAAATACAATGTCCTCTCCCGTAGGAAGTCTATCTTCAATAAATTTACTAAAGGAAATGGAGTCTAAATTTTTTCCACCAATTTCTAAAGTTACACAGTAGTCCTTGGGAGAAATTTTAGATAAAATTCTCTCTCCCTCCTTTTCCTTTACAATATTTTCCTCTGCCTCTGTTGCATTTTCCTTAGTGGCTTCGTCAGAAACCTCTATAATTTCTATTTTAGTATATCCCTTCAGTCGCTTTAAATATTCTTCTAGGGCGTCTTTAAAATACTTCTCCTTAATTTTTCCAACGGCAATTATTTTTATATTCATATTCTCCTCAATAAAAAAAGAGCCTTGCGACTCCTCTTTCTTAAACTAACTTCTTAGCTTCTTCTAATGCCTTTTCGAAGTTTACTTCATTAGTAACTTCAGGTACATATTCAACGTATTGAACAACGCCTTCTCTATCTACTACTACAATTCCTCTAGCAAGTAGTTTAAGCTCGTCAATTAGGAATCCGTATTTTTCTCCAAATTCTCTATTTTGGTAATCAGATACTATAAGAGCTCTTTCAATTCCTTCTGTTGCACAGAATCTTCCCTGTGCAAATGGAAGGTCCTCAGAAACTGTAACGATAACTACATCTTCTCCAAGTTCTACTGCCTTTTCGTTAAAGGTCTTAGTTTGAATTGAACAAACACCTGTATCAATAGATGGAACTACAGAATAGATAACTACCTTTCCAAGATTGTCCTCAGAATTAAATGGACTTAAATCTGGGTTAACTGCATTAAATACTGGAGCCTTATCTCCAACTTTTACTTCATTTCCTAATAGGTGAACTTCTCCACCGCCAAAAGTTACTGTTCTAGACATTTTTACCCCCTAAATAATTCAATATCAATATACTGTTCTTTATATGTATATCCCAAGGTAGTCCCTTTAAAACTACCTTGAAAATTTAGAAGATTATTTTTTTAAAAAATTATCCTAAAATTTTTGGCTCTATTTGGCATGCCTCTATACATTTATCTCCAAGAATTTTTAAGGCATCAATAACTTCTACATCTCCTATATCAATAGTGGAAAGCTCTGTACATGCAAGTACAACTCCCCCAAATTCCCTATACTTATTTATAAGGGAGATAAATTCTGTAAAGTCCAACTTCCCAGCCTTAACAGAGTAGATTATTTCCATAACCTTTTCCATATCAGCCTTATCTTGGTCTACTAACTTCACTCCATATTTATCAGCGTACTTTTTATACACACCTGCAGAATGAGTTCCAGTAGTAGCAAGTACAGTTAAACTTGGATATCCCAATTTAACAGCAGCTTTTATACTCTCCTCTACCATATTTATTATTGGGGTAGAGGTGAATTTTAAATACTCATCGTAGAAAAAATGAGCAGTATTACATGGAATTGCTATTGCTTTTAAATTTAGTCCATTTAAAAGATCAAAGTCCTCTTTTATTTCCGATAGAAAACTACTGTAATCATTATTTAAAATTGCAGTAGTTCTATCTGGTAGACTTGCATGATTTAAAATTATAGTATTTATATGGTCTTGGTCTTTTTCTGCCTTGGTATTTTCTACAATGTATTTAAAAAACACTTCCGTAGCAAGGGATCCCATCCCGCCAATTACGCCAAGTTCGTACTTCATAATTACTCCATATTTTTCTTAGCTTCTTTAATAAATTCTCGTACTAGATTTTTTACAGTTTCAGATTTTTGGTAGATTAGCTCTGGATGAAATTGTACTCCTAATATAAACTTATCCCTATGGGTAAATCCTTCCACTAATCCATCTTCAGAGTGTAGTAGGGGAATTAAATCCTCTCCTAAATTTTCTATACCTTGGTGGTGGAGAGTATTTACCATAAACGAGTCCTCCTTAAAGAAATTTGAAAATGGATTATTTCTATCTACATTTACACTATGGGCAAGTTTAAAAGCTCCTTCGCTTCCCATTGAATGATTAATATCAGTCTTGTACTGGGAAGGTATATCCTGAATTAAACTACCTCCAAGTTTTACATTTATAATTTGAAATCCGCGGCATATTCCTAAAACTGGTATGTTCTTTTCCAATACTACATCAAGTAAATCCCATTCCAATTCGTCTCTTAACTTGCTAATTGCTCCAAGATTTTCTTTAGGGGCTTGGTTATAGTACTTAGGGTCTATATCTTGACCTCCTGTAAAGACTATGCCGTCTAAAATACTTACGGACCTCTCTAAATTTTCTCTATCTCTACAGAAGGATAGCATAATTGGAACTCCTCCAAGGTTATTAATTAAATCGAAATACTGTGTTAGTATCCAGATGGTATCTAGATTTTTATTATACAGGGGTGTAACTCCTATTATTGGTTTCATGCTTCCTCCTTTTATATCTTCTAGGTAAAGATTATAGCACTACAATTAAAAAATAAATAGAATTTTCAAAAATCTGTAAAATAAATGAAATTTAGTGTAGAATATATTTGAGAGGAGATGAATATATGCAGGATTTTAAAGACGTGGCAAATACCGTACTTGCTTTTGCAAAAGAAAACAGTCTATCGCCCCAAGAATGTATAGATATGATCGAAGATATTCAAAAATTTGTACTAGCTCGAGTAATTGAAGATAAACATAGATATGTCATAAAGAAAAATAGGGTGTTAGAGGAATTTGATATTGAAAAGCTAATGAACTCTATAGCCGCTGCTGCAAAAGATGCAGGTCAATCTATTCCACAAGCTGATATTAACAGAGTAGTACTTACTGCAATGGAAGCATACAAAAAGGATAAGATTATTACAGTAAAAAATTTAAGACACGCAGTACAACAATCTCTTACAAGGGAAGGACTTTCAGAAGTAAGAAAGAAGTACTTAGAAGGTTAAAGATCCGAATTAACGGATCTTTTTTATTTTCAATAAAAAACCTACTACCGAATAATTTCAGTAGTAGGAGTTTTTTTATAGCTTTTCAAATTCCTCTATTTTCTTTTCACTATATCTTCTTACCATCTCAATGGAAATCATTCCATTTGCCACTCCCATAGCTGCCCCTGTTATTACATCGCTTAGAAAATGTACATAGAGGTACAATCTTGAAAATCCTATTGCACCTGCAAGAATTAGGGCAATTTTTCCCCATTTCTTATTGTTTTTAAATATTACAGTTGCTGCACTAAAGCTAGAGAATGTATGGCCTGATACAAATGAAAATCCCATAGGTTTGTCTATTATTATTGGAAAATTTTCAATTGTAAATGGTCGTGGACGCCTTATAAAATTTTTTATAAGTACTTCCCCTAAAAATAGACTTACAAGAAGTGCAGTAGTTAATTCAATACTCATCTTCTTATATTTTTTATCTCCAGTTTGCTTGTATCTTCCAAGGCATAGAAGAGTTATAGCTATCCAAAACCATCCAGCATCTCCTAAAAAAGAGATGTTTTTCATTATACTATCTAAAACTGGACTTCTTAATTCCTGAATGGCGTTTAAAATTTCCAGTCCCAAAATATCACTATCTTTGATTTTCCTCATCCGCCCATTTCTTTGCATCTTCCACTGATTCATCAGTTGGAATTATTACACCAGTTTCTGAATCTTTGGCTTCAGCCTTGCCATATAGATCTCCCGCTGGTTTATGCTCTTCTGGTACTACATTCATTTGATCAATATTTGCACTAACTTCCTTTAATTTACTTTCGCTTATTCCACCAAGGTTTTCATTTTTTAGGTCTTTAATTTTATCTGACACAGTCTACCTCCTCATCCTTTATAATATTAATATACCCCTTTTTCTCTTTAATTGATATAATTTTTTTTTAGGTTTATAATCCTATAAGGAGGTGTTAATATTACCAGATTTTTCAAATATTTTAAAGAATACAAATTTTTTGCAATTCTTTCACCTATTTTTGTAATTTTAGAAGTGGCAATGGATGTTTATATTCCCTTACTTATGGCAAATCTTGTGGACAATGCCATTATCCTAGGAGATATGTCTGAAGTTGGACGAATTGGAATAATTCTAATTGCCGCAGTTTTTTTTGCAACAATTGGGGGAGTTGCATCAGGACATTTTGCAACTATAGCTTCTGCTGGACTTGCTAAAAACGTAAGAAAGGATATTTTTTCAAAAATTCAGACATTTTCCTTTGAAAATATCGACAAATTTTCTACTGGTAGTCTTATTACTAGACTTACCACCGATGTTCAAAATATACAAATGGCATCACAGATGACTATTAGAATGGCTATTCGTTCTCCATTTATGCTAATTTTTGCAAGTACAATGGCATTTCGAATTAGCCCTGTGCTTTTTAAATACTTCTTCTTTACAATCCCAATTCTAATAGTGGGGTTGTACCTTATTTTAAAAAATGCCAGGTCTCTTTTTCATATTATCTTTAATCTCTACGATAAACTAAATACGAGAATATCTGAAAATTTACTAGGTATTCGCGTTGTAAAGGGATTTGTTCGTGAAGAAGAGGAGACGGAAAAATTTGAAAAGCTAACGGAGAGTATCTATAAAAAATATACACAGGTTATGAGATTAAAGTTCTGTACTTTTCCAATGATGAACCTAGCAATGTATACCTCAATGATTTTAATATCATGGTTTGGAGCAAAGTTTATCGTTGCAGGAGACCTTACTACGGGAGTTCTTATCTCTTTAAATACCTATACTATGCAAATTCTAATTAATTTAATGATGCTTTCTATTATACTGGTTCAAATTTCAAATTCTAGAACTAGTGCAGATCGTATTGAAGAAGTTTTAAATGAAAAGCCAACTAGAACTAGCCCTGTAGATGGAAAGGACTATGTAAATTCTGGAGATATAGTCTTTGAAAATGTAAGTTTTTCCTACGCTAATGACGAAGAAAAACTCAACCTAAAGGATGTAAATCTTAGTATTAGTTCGGGAATGAGTATAGGAATTATGGGAACTATTGGTTCGTCAAAATCCACCTTAGTTCAGCTTATTCCAAGGCTCTACGATGTAACTAAGGGTAGAATACTAGTAGATGGTACTGATGTAAAAGACTACGATTTAAAAACCCTTAGAGATTCTGTGGCAATGGTTCTTCAAAAAAATACTCTATTTACAGGAACTGTTAGAAGTAATTTAAAGTTTGGGGATTTAAATGCAAGTGACGAGAAGATAATTAAGTATGCAAAAATCGCCTGCGCCCACGAATTTATTATGGAAAGTCCTAAGGGATATGATACAGAAGTGGAAAGAGGAGGGGTAAACTTCTCTGGAGGACAAAGACAAAGACTTACCATTGCAAGGGCATTATTAAAGGAGCCTAAGATTTTAATACTAGACGACTCTACATCAGCACTAGACAATGGAACTGAAAGACAGATTATGAATAATTTAGCTACAGAGCTACCAAGTATGACTAAAATAATTATCTCTCAAAAAATTTCATCAATAGAAAACTGCGACTTAATCCTTGTAATGGACGAGGGAGAAATTGTAAATATGGGTAGACATAGTGAGCTTATAGTAGAGAGTGAAATTTACAGGGATATTTACCAAACACAGAAGAGGGGGAACGAAAATGTTTAAATTATTTTCCAAGGAGAACCTTGAAAACTTAAAGTGCCTTCTCGGCGACGTGTTTAAAAAATACAAGGTAAGGCTAATTGTAGTAATGGTATTAATAGTAGTATCATCCCTTACTTCAATAGCAGCATCTATGTTTTTAAAGAGTTTAATAGACGACTATATAACTCCAATGTTATCCCAAAATGTACCAGATTTTACGCCACTACTAAAGGCTCTAGTACAAATGGCATGTATATACCTTGCAGGAACTCTTGCAAACTTCCTATACAACCAGTTGATGATAGAGGTAACACAAAAGACCATAATGAATTTTAGAAATAGATGTTTTCGTCATCTACAGACCTTGCCAATTTCATACTTTGATAAAAATAGTCATGGAAATATTATGTCCATCTTTACAAACGACATAGATACTTTAAATAACTTTCTCTCAACGGGATTAACAACCATAGTATCTACACTACTAACCATGATAGTAATACTACTTGCAATGATTTACACAAGTCCAATTCTTTCAATAATAACCCTAATATACCTAGTAGTTACCTTTAGGGTAGTGGGAATAGTTGGAAAATTAAGTGGAAAATACTACGCAGAGCAACAGAAAACATTGGGAAGTACAAGTGGATTTATAGAAGAGGTTATAGAGGGAACAAAGGTAATAAAGGTATTTAACCATGAGGAAAAAATTGCAGAGGAATTTGACCAGCTTAACGAAGTCCTAAGGGAACATACTACATTAGCAAATAGATATGGAATACTACTATTTCCCATTACCTTTAATATTGCAAACCTACAGTACGTATTAATAGCAATACTAGGAGCCCTACTTGCCCTAAATGGATTTGGATTAAGCGTAGGATCATTAGCAGCCTTTCTACAACTATCAAAGGCATTTTCAGGACCATTTAATCAACTCTCACAGCAACTAGCCGTAGTAAACCAAGGACTAGCAGGATTAGAGAGAATATTTAAACTACTAAGGGAAGATTCAGAAATAGACGAGGGAAAAATAACCCTAAAGACAGTTTGTAAAGTAGATGGAAAAATAGAAGAGTGTAGTGATAAAACAGGCTCATGGGCGTGGAAAAAAGAAGATGGAACCCTAGTACCATTAATGGGAGATATAAGGTTTTACAACGTAAACTTCTCCTATGAAAAGGGCCATCCAATATTAAAAGACATTTCCCTATTTGCAAAGCCAGGGCAGAAGTTGGCATTTGTAGGAAAGACAGGAGCGGGAAAGACCACCATTACAAATTTAATAAATAGATTTTACGAAATAGACTCCGGTACAATAACCTATGATGGAATAGATATTCGCGATATAAAAAAAGATGACCTACGAAAATCCCTTGGGATAGTTTTACAGGATACCCATCTATTTACAGGAACAATAAGAGAAAATCTTCGATATGGAAATCCATTTGCAACGGAGGAAGAAATAATAAAGGCAGCGAAGGATTCCCATGCAGATTATTTTATCCAACTACTTCCAGAAGGGTACGACACAGTAATTTCAGGAAAGGACTCCACATTATCAGAGGGACAAAAACAACTACTATCCATAGCAAGAGCAGACGTTTCAGACCCACCGGTAATGATACTAGACGAAGCAACATCAAGTATAGACTCAAGAACAGAGGCACTAGTACAACAATCCATGGACAATATTATGGAGGGCAGAACAGTATTTGTAATCGCCCATAGACTTTCAACAGTGCGAAACTCAAACGCCATAATAGTATTAGAAAATGGAGAGATAGTAGAAAGAGGAGACCACGACGAGCTAATGGAGTTAAAGGGAGTTTATTATAATTTAAATAACTCCGATGACGAGGATTCAATAGGATAAAAATCTCCCTTTCAAGGGAGACAAAATTTAAAATAATGTTGAGTATAAAAAATTACAGATGTAATAAAATACTTTTTTATTTAAATGAAGGGGGACCAGGGGAGAAATAACGAGAGATTCCCCTTAGGTCCCCCTTCAACCCCCATAACCCCTCTCGCTTACTGATGTGAACCCTTAAACCCGGACTTTTAATCCGTTTTTTTATGCGGCTTGTAACCTATACTCAACTGGTGACATGCCGTTTAATTTTACCTTATATATGTGTGATTTACCTGTGCTTCTTGGCCCTAATTCACATAGATTAAA
>CAYFUL010000023.1:0-22006 GCA_964346375.1 uncultured Peptoniphilaceae bacterium | reverse complement strand
GATTGAACAAACTGGCTAAAAATTAACAAGATAAAAAATACTTTATAAGGCAAGACTAATAGATAATTTTACTTATTGTGAGTAAGGGGTTGAAGGGGGCCAGTGGGGAGTCTGCGTTATTTCTCCCCTGGTCCCCTTAAATTTCAATAAATAACATTTTAAGATTATTTCTTTAACTTTCAATACTCCACATAATAAATATCTTTTTGGTGGTCTAAAGGAGGGTACCTCCTTTTTACTCATATCTAAGTGCATCTATGGGATTTAATTTTGCAGCCTTATTTGCTGGATAATATCCAAAGAAAATTCCAATTACCATAGAAAATCCCGTAGCTATTATTATTGAAAAAAGAGATGGAAATGTTGGTTTACCCATTAAATTTGAACCAACTAGTCCTATTACTCCTCCTAGGGCAACTCCAAAGAGTCCACCTATTATACATATTATTATACTCTCTACAATAAACTGTCCTCGTATATCCCTATTAGTTGCTCCAAGAGCCTTTCTTATTCCAATTTCTCTCGTCCTCTCCGTTACAGAAACCAGTAGAATATTCATAACCCCAATTCCACCAACTAATAGTGAAATTGCAGCAATGGCCCCTATTGCAAGACTAACAGTATTCATTACATTGTCTATTTGAGAAATTTGAGATCTAAGTGATTGTACTATAAGTTGGGCTCTTCTATCCTCTCCAAAAATATTGTCCTTTGCAAATTCTGTAACTTCCTTTGAAAGTTGTTCAGTGTCATTTGAATCCACTGCCATAAATTGAAAGTACATAAATGACATTTCTTCTATTGCCGCTCCTGGAGATTGGAACTGTCTAAATCCAACTGTCATTGGAATATATACATCTATTGTATCTCCATCAAAGCCCACCATAGAACTTAGTACTCCAAAATCTGGAACCTCTGCCTTGTAAACTCCAACTATGGTATAGACTTTTAATCCCATAGTTGTAGTACATACCAGTTCTGAACCCAATGCCTTATTTACATCATTGTCGAAATTTTTTTGAAGGAGTTTATCGGAAATAACTACTACTTCTCTATACTGGTTTACATCCTCATCATCAATAAATTTTCCTGCAATCATCTCTAATTTATTAATGTCCTTCTCTCCAGAAGTAACTCCATTAATCTTTATATTTATTTTCTTTCTGCCGTTTTTTACTGTTCCAGACTGTGTATTTGAGCTAAGCGAAAGGGACTGTATCCTGCCCTCAAATTTAGTCAGTATTTTATCTATGTCCTTCTTTTTAATAAAGTCCCTTTCAGTTAAGTCCTGGTATCCATATCCATCCCTTGGAGAAATCGTAGCTTGGATTGCATTATTTCCTATGGAATCAAATCCAGAGGATACAGATTTTCTCAAGGCATCTCCTAGGGTAATAATTCCTATTACAGATGAGATACCTATAATTATTCCAAGCATGGTTAAAAAAGTTCTCATCTTATTTACACGGAGTCCCTCTAGGGCGATTTTTATATTCTCGAGTAAATTCATGACTCAATCCTCCCATCTACCATGGTAAGAATTTTTTTAGTTTCCATTGCCAACTCTCTATTGTGGGTTATTAGGATAATAGTTCTATTTTGTTCCTCGTTTAGTTTTTTAAATAGATTCATTACCACATTTCCCGTCTTAGTATCCAACGCACCAGTAGGCTCGTCGGCAAGAATTATCTCCGGATTATTTGCAAGGGACCTTGCTATGGCAACACGCTGTTTCTGTCCTCCAGATAGTTCGTTTGGATTGTGGTTTGCCCTATCGTCCATCTCCACCATCTTTAGTAGCTCCATTGCCCGTTCTCTTCTCTCCTTAGCGTTAACTCCATTATACATCATTGGGAGTTCAACATTTTTTAAGGCAGATATTCTCGGTATTAGGTTGAAATTTTGAAATACAAAGCCAATACTATTATTTCTAAGCTTTGAAAGTTCTCTATCATCAGCGTCCTTAGTATTATTTCCGTTTAAAAAATACTCCCCTTCCGTTGGCCTATCTAGTAGACCAATAATATTCATAAGGGTGGATTTTCCACTACCAGATGCACCTACAATAGAGATAAAGTCATTTTTATAAACATCTAAATCTATTCCATGGAGAATTTCAAGCTCATTGGGCATACCAATATAGTATCGCTTTACAATTCCCCTCATTTCGATTAACTTCTCCATGGCTATTCCTTTATAATGGCAGGAGCATCTTCACTAATGGCAAGTTTCATACCAGCTTGATAGTTTTCAGGAGTATTAATAATATTTATACCTTCCTTTAGTTCATCTCCCATAACAACTGTCTCAAATTCATTTTCTGAACCAACATTTACAGGAATTTCCTTAACTATACCATCATCTCCAATTACCATTACAAACTCCTTCTTGTTTTTAGTAATAATTGAAGTAGAAGGGATGGTAAATACGTCCTTTTGTTTTTCAAGAATGTACTTAACTCTAATATTCATACCAGGTTTAATTTTATCGCTGCCATTTTCAATGGAGATCTTAGTTTCATAAACAGACTCTGCCGTTGCACCAGCAGTATTTGCATTTAAAATTGGCGTTGGATTTATAGAGAGTACCTTTCCCTTAAACTTCTCGTTCATTCCAATAGACTCTCCAGAAATTTCTACATTCATTCCAACTTTTACATTGTTTAAGTCGTATTCCTTAACTTGGGAGGTAATAATCATTCTATTAACCGTTTCAACCTTTGCCAAGTAATCTGTTGGAACTCCACCAATTACCATTTTTACCTCGGTAATAGTTCCAGAGATAGGCGATTTTACTATTGCCTTTTCCAAATCCTCCTTTAGATACTTAATATCTACGGCAGCTGTGGAATCCACTCCTGCCTTTGCAAGATTAAGTGAACTTTTTAGGGAATTAATTTCATTTTCTACTCCTACCTTTGTGGACTCCAATGTCTTTAGTGAATTTTCGTAGGAATTTCTTAAATCATCGGCATTTTTTCTAAGGGTTGCAAGTTGATCCTCCCTAGTTCTACCTCCAGCAATACTGGAGCCTTGATTTTTATCAAGGTTTCTTATTACAGAGTCAAGGGCTAAATTTTGTTGGTCAACTTCCATTTTTGAAGCGTCAATTTGTTTAGCGTAGCTTTCCGCTTCGTTTTCATACTTGGATTTATCGGCACTAACTTCTGCAATTCTCTCTTTTAATTTTCCAGATTCAATTCCCAAATTAAAAAGCTCGTCCTTTAAATTCTTTACCTCACTAGAATTATCAGGAACAGTTACAGGGTTGTTCATACTATTTACAAGAGCATCCCTTTCAATTTGAAGGGCATCAATTGACATTTGAATCTCACTTGACCTTAAAGTATCCCCACTTAGTTCAGCATCATTTTTATCCCTAATTAGCTGGTTCATTTTAATATCAAGCATTGCCAAATCATTAGAAGAAGGTAGACTTGGTACGCTTACATTTGAAAGTTCTTCAACGCGAGTATTAATTTCATTAGTCCTTCTGGTAATAAACTCATCTCTATTTTTAAGAGCATCTAATTCCCTAGCCTTTTCTGTGGCTAACATTTGAGAATTTAATACATCGCTTCTTAACTTATCCAACTTCTCTTTAGACTGATTAAGGGATAGTTCGCTAGTACGCTTTGCATTTTCAAGACCAGTTAAATTAATTTCACTGCCGTGAATTTCAGGATTGTATCCCTCATTTAATGAAGCAAGATAATCTGAATAGGTCTTCTCTGCACTTTGCCATGCGTCGTAGGCGCTAGATATTGCATTTTGTGCACTAACAAGTTGTGGATTCGTTCCATTATTTTTATTTGCAATAGCCTCATTTAATCTTGACTGGGCACTTTCAATTTGAGCAGCAGCAGTTTTTCCAGATTGAGCAGCTTGGGCAGATCTAGTTGCAATTTGCTGTTCAATAGTTGAGCCATCAAGATATGCAATTTCTTGACCTTCTACAACCTTATCTCCAACTTCAACAAGTTTTTCAAGAACAGGTAGAGATTTTTGAGCATAGATATATGCGTAGTCCTCACTTTTTACAACACCATTTTCACTAACTGAATTTTCAAAATCCGTCTTTTTTAATGAAGTTACTTGGCTAGAAGCTATGGTTTGAATCTCTTCGCCACCACCAAAAAAACCCCTACCAATAACAGAACCACCAACTAACAAAACAATTAATATAGCAATTTTTTTCCAATGTCTTTTAAAAAACACTTTAACTTTTTCCATTTCAACCTCCTGCAACTATTATACATTAGGATTTTCAAATAATTGTTAAAGAAATACTAAGATGCCTTTAAATTTATTACAATTGAAGAAAATTTTTTTTAAATTTTCAAACACACTAAAAAAGACCCTTGGCGGAGTCTTGTAGATAGAAAATAATTTATATAGAACTTTAAAATTTCATACACACAACTTACAAAATTAATCAATAAATATTCTTGGAGATAAATTAAAAAAGTTCCGTAATTTATTGTATTCATTTCGCAATACCTATATACTATCCCCTCGGGTCGGGCGGGGGCTCGACACCCTACCACGAATTACGAAAAATAATTTACTCTACAGCTTTCACAACCTATGGTAGGGGCGGATTGTCCCTCGCCCGTTGAACAACGTCCATATTTTATTACCTATCCATTTCAAATTACAAATGCATTTTTTACTATTTTGTAAGCAATCAAAAAAAAAACCCCTTTCGGAGTCTTTCTAACTATTTAACAACAATGTTGTAAATCTTCTCTGGAACGTAAATTTCCTTTACAATATTTTTATCTCCAAGGAATTTTTCAAACTCCTCGCTTTCCTTTACAGCCTTTTCCACTTCCTCTTTTGAAATTCCCTTTTCCACCTTTACTACAAATTTAACCTTGCCGTTAAATTGTACTGGTATTTCAATTTCATCATCTATTGTCTTTGATTCATCATATACTGGCCAAGACTGTTCGTTTAAATATCCACCTAGTTCATTTACTTCCCATAGTTCCTCTGTAACATGTGGTGCTATTGGATTTAGTAGAATTAGTAGAGTTCTAAACTCCTCTTTGTTTATACTTCCCTTTCCATTTGCCTCGTTTACAACTGTCATTAGGGTTGCTATTGCAGTATTAAATTTAAGATTTAGTATGTCCTGCTCTACTTTTTTAATAGTCTTGTGAATTATAGACTCTAATTCAGGAGAGTACTCATCTCCATCTACAAGTATATTTTGTATATTCCATACCCTATCTAAAAATCTTCTACTTCCATTTACACCATTTTCTGACCATGGCGCTGCCTTTTCAAAATCTCCAAGGAACATTTCATATACTCTTAGAGTATCTGCTCCATATTGGCGAATTATATCGTCTGGATTTACTACATTTCCCCTAGACTTACTCATCTTCTCTGCACGTTGATCCTTTTCATTCCATGCAAGTATCATTCCTTGAGATGTTCTCTTTGCATAAGGCTCACTATGTGGTACAACTCCTATATCGTATAGGAATTTATGCCAAAATCTTGAATATAGTAGGTGAAGTGTAGTATGTTCCATTCCACCATTGTACCAGTCTACTTGCATCCAGTACTTTAATTTTTCTGGATCTGCTAGTGCCTTGTCGTTGTGTGGGTCTGTGTATCTTAAAAAGTACCATGAACTTCCTGCCCACTGTGGCATTGTATCTGTTTCCCTATGGGCATGTCCTCCACATTTTGGACAAGTTGTTTCAACCCAGTCTGTCATCTTTGCAAGTGGACTCTCTCCATTATCTGTTGGCTCATAGTTTTCAACTTCTGGTAGTACAAGTGGTAGTTCTTCCTCTGGAACTGGAACGTATCCACATTTTGGACAGTTTACTATTGGAATTGGCTCTCCCCAATATCTCTGTCTTGAAAAAACCCAGTCCCTTAATTTATAGTTTACCTTTCTTGTTCCAAGACCTTTTTCTTCCACATAGTCAATAACAGTCTTAATTGCTTCTTTAACAGTTAAACCATTTATAAAGTCTGAATTAATCATAATGCTATCATCAGAGGTTTTAAATACCTCTTTAGAAACATCTCCACCTTCAACTACTGGAATTATTGGAAGATTAAATTTATTTGCAAATTCCCAGTCCCTTTGATCGTGGCCTGGTACTGCCATAATTGCTCCAGTACCATAGCTCATTAGTACATAGTCTGAAATCCAAATTGGGATCTCCTTATTATTTAGTGGATTTATTGCATTAAGTCCCTCTAGTGGAACTCCAGTCTTTTCCTTTGAAAGTTCTGTTCTTTCAAAATCAGACTTCTTATGGACTTCGTCTTGGTATGCTCTAACTTCATCTATATTTTTTATTCTATCTACATATTTTTCAATATATGGATGCTCTGGACTCATTACCATGTAAGTTGTGCCAAAGATGGTATCTGGTCTAGTAGTAAATATTTCAAGCTTATCTTCAGAATCTGCTATATAGAAATTAATTGTAGCCCCTTCACTTCTACCAATCCAATTTTTCTGTTGGATACTAACTCTCTCAATATAGTCAACATCGTCTAAATCGTCTATTAATCTTTGTGCATACTCTGTAATTTTTAGCATCCACTGACTTTTTACCTTCTGTACAACTTCGCTACCACATCTTTCGCAAAGTCCGTTTACAACTTCCTCATTTGCAAGTCCAACTTTACAAGAGGTACACCAGTTTACAGGCATCTCTGCCTTGTACGCAAGGTCCCTTTTAAAAAGTTGTAAGAATATCCACTGTGTCCATTTATAGTATTCTGGGTCAGTAGTATCTATTTCCCTAGACCAGTCAAAGGAAAATCCAATGGACTTTAGCTGTCTTTTAAAGCTCTTAATATTATCGGCAGTTACCTTTGCAGGGTGAATCTTATTTTTTATTGCATAGTTTTCTGTAGGTAGACCAAAGGCATCCCATCCCATTGGAAACAATACATTGTACCCTTGGTATCTTTTCATTCTACATATAATGTCCATTGCCGTATAACTTCTTGGGTGTCCTACGTGAAGTCCTTGGCCAGATGGATATGGAAATTCTACAAGTCCAAAAAATTTTTCTCCATCATTTTCCACTACCTCATAGGTCTTATGTTCATCCCAAAAATCCTGCCATTTTTTTTCAATTACACTAGGATTATATTCTCTCATCTTTTTCTCCCCAAATTAAAATTCTGCATTTCCTACTGTTCTTGGAAATGGAATTACGTCTCTAATATTTGAAACTCCAGTTACATACATTACTGCTCTTTCAAATCCAAGTCCATATCCAGAGTGAACAACTGAACCGTATTTTCTTAACTCCAAGTACCAGTTATACTCTTCCATATCTAATCCATTCTCTTCCATTTTCGCCCTAAGAACATCTTCCCTATGTTCCCTTTGAGAGCCGCCTATTATCTCTCCAATTCCAGGCACTAATAAATCCATTGCAGCTACAGTTTTACCATCGTCATTCTGTTTCATATAGAATGCCTTAATTTCCTTAGGATAATCTGTAACGAAAACTGGTTTTTTATATACCTGCTCTGTAATATATCTTTCGTGTTCAGTTTGTAGATCCACTCCCCAAGAAACAGGGTATTTAAACTCCACATCTGCCTTTTGTAGAAGGTCAATTGCTTCAGTATAGGTAATCCTTGCAAAGTCATTATTAATAACGTTATTTAGCCTCTCAAGAAGTCCTTTATCTACAAAAGAGTTAAAGAAGTTCATCTCCTCTACTGCGTTTTCAAGAACGTAGTTTAAAATATACTTTAACATATCCTCTGCAACGTCCATGTTTACATTGATATCAGCAAAGGCAAGTTCAGGTTCAATCATCCAAAATTCCGCAGCATGTCTTGCAGTATTTGAATTTTCTGCTCTAAAAGTAGGACCAAAGGTATATACATCTCTAAATGCAAGGGCAAATGCCTCTGCTTCAAGTTGTCCACTTACTGTAAGATTAGTAAGTTTTCCAAAAAAGTCCTCTGAATAATCTATATCGCCATTGTCATTTAAAGGAGGATATTTCTCATCAAGGGTAGTTACTCTAAACATCTCCCCTGCACCTTCTGCATCAGATGCTGTAATTATTGGAGTATGAACATAGACATATCCCCTCTCTTGAAAATACTTGTGAATAGCATAAGCCAGTAGTGAACGCACTCTAAACACTGCGTTTAATAAATTTGCCCTCGGTCTTAAATGGGCGATGGTTCTTAAATATTCAAGAGAATGTCTTTTCTTTTGTAGTGGATAATCTGTATTTGAAAGTCCCAGAACTTCTACACTACTTGCCTTTAATTCAATAGGCTGTTTTGCTCCAGGAGACTCTACTATTTTTCCCTCTACCTTTACTGAAGAATAGATAGGATACTTATAAATTTCTCCGAAATTTTCTAAACTATCATCATATACAACTTGTAGAGTTTTAAAGGATGAACCGTCAGTTAACTCGATAAACCCAAAGTTTTTTGAACCTCTTGAGGTTTTTATCCAGCCTTCTACAGTTACATCCTTGTTAATATAACCCTCTACTTGGTCAAATATATCTCTAACCCTCATACTTCCTCCTAATTTATAAACTAAATATTTAAATTATATATTTACTCACTCTCATTGTCAATCTTACGCAGCTCTAGAAGCCTAGTATAAATACTGTCCTCAAAGCCGTATCTCTTAGGATTGTAATACGTTCTATCCCTAAACTCCTCTGGTAAATAGTCCTGTTTTACATAGCCACCCTGGTAACTATGGGGGTACTTATACTTACCATGGGACTCCTCTAAAATTGGATCGGTACTATCCCTTAAATAGGTTGGTATAGTACCAGAACTATTATTTCTTATATCATTTAATGCACTATCAATGGCAAGGTAGGCGGAATTACTCTTTGGAGCAGTAGCTAAATAAATAACACCCTCTGCTAATATTATTCTTGCCTCAGGCATTCCTACCATATTTACCCCATTAAAAACACTTGTGGCAACATTTATTGCATTTGGATCAGCTAGTCCAATATCTTCAGATGCAAGTATAATCATACGCCTTGCAATAAATTTTACGTCCTCTCCCGCTTCTAACATCCTTGCTAAGTAGTAAATAGCAGCGTCAGGATCAGACCCTCTCATGGATTTAATAAATGCAGATATGGTATTGTAATGCTCCTGTCCGCCCTTATCATACTTTACATATTTTTTTTGAATACAGTCCTCTAGTACACCTTCATCAATTACTATTACCCCATTTTCATCTGGGTCAGTAGATAGTACTGCAATTTCAAGGGAGTTTAACATTGCCCTTGCGTCAGAATCGCTGGCTTTAATTAAAAAATCCCTTGCACTCTTTGAAAAGTCGATTTTTTTATTTCCAAAGCCCCTTATTCTATCACTTAGTGCATTATTTAAGACTTCCTCTAAGTCCGAATAATTAAGGGGATAGAGATTAAGTAGCCTACACCTTGAAAGTAGAGCTTTATTCACTTCGAAATACGGGTTTTCAGTAGTTGCTCCAATTAAAATAACTATCCCCTTCTCTACAAAGGGCAGCAGTCCATCTTGCTGCGTCTTATTAAATCTATGAATCTCATCAATAAATAGAATAGTACGCACTCCGTGGAGTTTTAAGTTGTCCTCTGCAACATTAAGAACCTCTCTTAATTGTTTAAGGTTTGAAGCAACTGCAGAGAGTTTTTCAAACCTTTTCTTAGTTGATTTTGCAATTATTTCCGCCAAGGTGGTCTTACCCACTCCTGGAGGACCGTAGAAGATAATTGAAGGTACTTGGTCCGATAATATTACCCTATTTAAGTACCTTCCCTCTCCCACAAGGTGTTTTTGGCCGTAAAATTCATCTAAATTTCTAGGCCTTAGTCTATCTGAAAGAGGAGCAGAGTTTGAGAGATTCTTCTCCATATTTAATGTAAATAAATCCATTAACTATTTCTCTCCTTTAAAATTCCCTCTAGCTCTCCCATAAAGGACTCTAAATCCTTAAATTCTCTATATACAGAGGCAAATCTTACATAGCTTACCTCATCAAGTTTACGAAGTTCTTCCATTACAAGATCTCCAATTTCCATAGAGTAAATTTCCTTTTTCATAGTGTTTTGAACTTTAGCCTCGATTCTATCGGCAGCAGCTTCAATATCCTTTATGGAAACAGGTCTTTTTTCACAGGATTTAATCATTCCACGAATAATCTTATCCCTGTCAAAGGTCTGTCTATTTCCGTCCTTCTTAATTACAGAAATTGGATTGTCCTCTATTTTTTCATAAGTTGTAAATCTCTTGCCACAACTTATACACTCTCTTCTTCTTCTAATAGTTGCCCCTTCCTCAGTAGGTCTTGAATCTATAACTTTACTATCTTTTTCTCCACAAAATGGACATCTCATTACGCACCTCGAAAAAAGAGCATATCCGAAGATATGCCCTTATCTATTATTTCTTAGGAAAGATGGGATATTTAATCCACCATCGTCATCCTTACTGTCCTTACCTGTCTTTAATTTGTCAGCGTTGAATTTATTGAACCTATCTACCATATTTTTCTTATCTTCTTCTTTACTTCCAAATTCAGTAGCAATAACAGTAATCTTTACATGATCCTTTAATGATTCATCTATTCCTGCTCCGAAGATGATATTAGCATCTTCATCTACATATTCTCTGATTAAATCAGCCGCTTCATTAACTTCAAAAATACCTAGGTCATTACCAGCAGTAATATTAAGAAGTACGGATTTTGCACCAGCTATTGATGTTTCTAGTAGAGGAGACTCGATTGCCATTCTAGCAGCTTCAGTTGCTCTGTCATCTCCATTAGCCATGCCAATACCCATATGAGCAATACCCTTGTCATACATAATTGTCTTAACATCGGCGAAGTCAAGATTTATTAAATTAGGAACGGAAATTAAATCAGAAATACCTTGAATACCTTGTTTTAGGATTTCATCTGCCATTTCAAAAGCATTTGCAAAACTAGTCTTTTTATCGGAAACATCGAGAAGTTTATCATTTGGAATAATAACAAGAGTATCAACCTTGTCCTTTAATGCCATGATACCTTTGTCAGCGGACTTTGCTCTTCTGCTACCTTCAAAAGTAAAGGGTTTAGTAACAACACCAACAGTAAGTAGGCCTAATTCCTTAGCAACTTCAGCAATAACAGGAGCAGCACCTGTACCAGTACCTCCACCCATTCCGGCAGTAATAAATACCATATCAGCGCCATCAAGAATTTCTCTTATTTCATCTCTAGATTCCTCTGCTGATTGTTCTCCAACTTCTGGGTTTGCACCTGCACCAAGTCCCTTAGTTACCTTTTCACCAATTTGTACCTTATTATCGGCAAGTGAATTTTTTAAAGCCTGTCTATCAGTATTAACAGTATAAAATTCAACCCCTCTTACTCCAGCTTGAATCATTCTATTTACAGCGTTGTTTCCGCCTCCGCCTACTCCAACAACTTTTATTTTGGCAAAATCATCCTGATCCATATCAAAATCCAACATTTTTATCCTCCTCATCTATAGGTATTGTCCAATCATCATACTATTATTTTATGAAAAAATACACAATTAGTCAACATATATTGTAATTTACTTGTATTTAGGTAGGTAAATAAAAAATCCCCCTATAAGGGGGACTTAAAATACTACTAGAAATCGAAGTAGTGTTTAGGGAAACCTTCCCTAGAGTCGCAAGTTATACCATGAAGTGGAATTGGGTACCTTAATCCATTTTTTAAAGCTGTTTAACACCATTAGTTTCAATTTCAAGTTGCTCTGGAATTAATGCACATACAAGTTCGTAGTCCTTTGCTGCGCCAAATTTTCTCTCTCCAAAGCTAGGGAGAGCAAGTTGAGGTTTTTTAGTAGCCATTGCCCTAACCCAGGAATTGTTACAGGCAGTTTCACTTCCAAAGGTCCGGTGTAATTTTTCGTAGCCTTGATTTAAATATCCTGCGTAGAATAGGAAAGCCTGTGCAGAATTCATATGTAGTATACAAACATCCGGTTCAATTTTACCAGCAGCAAGAGGAGAAATTACTACTCCCTCATAAATTTTATCTAGCTGTTCAAGTTCAATATCGTCATTTTTTCCATCCTCAACTTCGTTAAACCAACCACCTACAAAAAGTTCTCCAGATTCAAATTTTTCATCTCTTTTAGCTAGCCCATTTGCCTGAGCACAGTAATTAAAAGGAGGTGTATCAGAGGTGAAAGCCACAGTCCAACTATTTGTAACTGATTGCCATAGTGCCTGGCAAAGTGTAATCTTCTTATCAGTTACTCTTACCCTTTCAACAGAAAGACATTCCTCTTTTGACTCAAAGTACTTAATTCCAACAGGTGTCTCAGGAAGTCTTAAATACTTGTAGAGATCATCTACTATCTCTTTAAAATTATAAGTCATAATATTCTCCTTTCTATTATAAAAACATACCTTCTTATTGTATTATTCACATAAGAAAACATTTGCAAACACTTTGTAAAAAATTTGTAAAAAAATATATTAGTATAAAAACCACACCACTTTATCACTAGAATATACAAAAACAATCATACCATTATCACTAAAACTTACTAAAAATATATACACTGGGTATAAATATAATATAGTCTCTTATTTTTAATAACAAAGGAGAATGCTATGAAAAAATTTTCAAAATACATTTACTTGCTATTGTCATTAATAATTTTAACAGGATGTGGTGCTTCAGCTAATACTGCAGGTGCACCTATGGAAAGTACTACGGAATCTGCTAACTATTCTAATAATATAGATGGCGTTAAAGACGGTGATAGGGATTTTAATTTAAAGACCGATGCAGAAAATCGAAAGATTATAAAAAACTACAATATCTCATTTCAATCAAAGGAATACGACAAGGCACTTAAAGATATAAATGCCCTATTGGAAAAGTACAGTGGATATGCAACTCAATTTGAAGAGGAAAATTACGACACGAGAAGTTCTACAATTTCATTAAATGTTCCTGCAGAAAATGCAGATGATTTTATTTCAGAATTAGAGGCAAATGAAGGTTTAAACCTTTTAAACAAGAGTTTAAACTCTGAAGATGTTACAGATACATATGAGGATCAAGAGCTTAGATTAAAAACTCAGAGAGAAAAACTTGAAAGACTTAATTCCATGGCTGAAAAGGAAGCTGATTTAGAAAATCTTTTAAAATTAGAAGATGAAATTACAGAAACCATCTATCGAATTGAAGGACTGGAGAGGGATTTAAAAAATTTAGACGGAAGAATCTCCCACTCAAAAATAATTCTATCCCTGTTTGAAATTTCTGCAAATAGAACTGCCTACCAAGAGCCGGGATTTTTTAGCCAAGTTGGGCTGGCATTTTCAAGAACCTTTAAATCCTTTGGATCATTTATGACGGGTTTGGTGGTAAATTTAATATACCTACTACCATATATAATTTTAATAGGGATAATAGTATTTATCTCAAAAAAATTTATCCATAAGGGAAAGTTTTCAGATAAGAAATTTTTTAGTAAGTTTAGAAAAAATAAGGATAGCGAAAAAGAAGATAAGGAATAATATAAAAAGCAGGCTGAAAATTCAACCTGCTTTTATTTAATATAATTTTGCCCCTGCTGGTATTCTTGGACTTAACATTAATAGATTAAGTCTTTCATTTCCTTCTTCTTCATGAACTGCAGAGATTATCATTCCCTCTGAATCTATTCCCATCATTTTACGTGGTGGAAGGTTACATATTGCAACTAATGTTTTTCCAATTAAAGACTCTGCACTGTAATAATCTTTAATTCCACTTAGTATAGTTCTTTCAGTTCCAGAGCCATCGTCTAGTGTAAACTTTAATAGTTTTTTAGACTTAGGTACTTCTTCACAGTTTAGTACCTTTACAACTCTAAAGTCTGATTTTGAAAATGTCTCAAAGTCTACTGCATCTTCAAAAAGCGGTTCAACTACTATCTTTGAAAAATCTATTTCCTCTAGTACTTCTTCAACTGGTTCTGCTAATACCTTTATATCCTCTGATTTATCTTCAAGTGGCTTCATAGTCGGAAACAGGATTATATCCCTTATACTTGGACTGTCAGTTAGAATCATAATCATTCTATCTACTCCAATTCCAAGTCCTCCAGTTGGTGGAAGTCCTACTTCTATTGCGTTAATAAAGTCTGAATCCATTGGGTGAGATTCTTCGTCTCCTGCTTCTTTTTCAGCAACTTGTGCTTCAAATCTCTGTCTTTGATCTATTGGATCGTTTAACTCTGAAAAGGCATTTGCAAGCTCCCAGCCATTCATAAAGGCTTCAAATCTTTGGGTTAGTCTTTTATCCTTAGGGTTCTTTTTCGCAAGGGGAGAAACCTCTACAGGATGTCCTATTATAAATGTAGGTTGTACTAAAGACTCCTCACAAAATTCTTCAAAAAACTCTGCAAGAATATGGCCCCTTGTCCATCTATCCTCTACCTTTATTCCCTTTTCTTCAGCTATTTTTTTAGCTTCCTCGTCAGTTTCAATAGTATCAAAATCCACGCCAGTAATCTCTTTTATACATTCTGTCATGGTAATTCTCTTCCAAGGAGCTTTAAAATCTATATCCCTTCCTTGGTAATTTACAACAGTTGTTCCAAGTACTTCTAATGCTACGTATTCAAAGAGATTTTCTGTAATCTCCATCATATCATTGTAATCTGCATAGGCTTCGTAAAGTTCAATGTTGGTAAACTCTGGGTTATGTCTTGTATCCATCCCCTCGTTTCTAAACATCTTACCCATTTCGTAAACCTTGTCAAATCCACCAACTATAAGTCTCTTTAAAAATAGTTCATTTGCAATTCTAAGCTGCATGTCTATATTTAAAGTGTTATGGTGAGTTAAAAATGGTCTTGCATTTGCCCCACCAGCAACTATACCAAGAATAGGTGTTTCAACTTCTAGGTATCCCCTATCGTCTAGGAACTTTCTAATGGATTTTATTATCTTATTTCTTAAAATAAAAGTCTCCTTAATTCCTGGGTTTACAATTAAATCAACATATCTCTGTCTATATCTAAGATCAGGATCTTTAAGTCCATGAAATTTCTCTGGTAGTATTTGTAGGGATTTTGATAGAAGGGTAAACTCTGTTGCTCTTATGGAAATTTCTCCGGCTTGAGTTTTAAATACCTCTCCCACTACTCCAACTATATCTCCAATATCTATGGATTTTACAGTTTCATAGGATTCCTCTAGTAAATCCTTTTTTGCAAAAATTTGAATTTTTCCCTTAGAGTCCATTAAATCTAAAAAGGCAATTTTTCCATGGCCTCTTTTAGACATAATTCTACCTGCAACTGAAACCTGTTTCTCTTCAAATTCTTCAAAGTTACTTCCTATTTCATCACTATAATTTGAAACATTGTATTTTTCAATTTCAAAGGGATCATTTCCCTCCTCTTGAAGTTTTGCAAGTTTTTGCCTTCTAATTAAGAGCATTTCGTTTAAATTTTCAAGGTTTTGATCCATTCTTAAATACTTCCTCCTTATAGTGAAATACCCACTACTTCGTAGCGAATAATTCCATCAGGTATTTCAATTTCTGCTATATCTCCAACTCTTAGTCCAAGTAATTTTGCTCCAACTGGAGATTCGTTAGAGATTTTTCCCTCTAGTGGATCTGCTTCTGCTGAACCAACTATTACAAAGTCATCTACTTCGTCTGTGCTTATATCTTTAATGCTTACCTTTGAACCAATATTTACAATATCTTCGTCAAGGTCTTTTTCGTCAATTACTCTTGCGTTTCTAACCATGTTCTCAAGTTTTACTATTCTCTCTTCAACTTGAGCCTGTTCATTTTTTGCCTCATCGTATTCTGAGTTTTCGCTAAGATCTCCATAGCCAAGTGCTACTTTAATTCTCTCAGCAACTTCTTTTCTTCTAACTGTCTTTAAATATTCAATTTCCTGCTCAATTTTACTTAGCCCTTCAGGGGTAAAGAAAACATCTTTTTCCATTCTCATTCTCCTAACTAAAATAGGGCTATCGCCCTTAATCTTATAAAGTATATATTTAATTAAGTTCTATGTCAAGGAATTTAGGTATTCCTCTATAGCTTCTACTACTTCACTATAAGTATTAATCTGATTAATTTTTCCTCTAATTTCCTTAGAGCCCACCATTCCCTTAAAATATCCTACAAAATGCTTTCGCATCTCCAAGATTCCAAGGCGCTCCCCCTTATTTTCTACAGAGTACTTTAAATGTCTAAGGGCAGTTTTAATTCTCTCACCATCAGTTGGTGGAGTATACTCTAATCCCTTTAATTTAAAGTTTATCTCCTTAAATATAAATGGATTTCCAATTGCACCTCTTCCAATGGCGATTCCAACAATATTTGTAGAGTCCATTAGATTTTTTGCAGCCTCGTAGGAATCTATATCTCCATTTCCAACTATTGGTACGTCAGAATTTTTTGCAATGGAATTAATATACTCCCAGTCGCTTTTTCCAGTATAGTACTCCTCCCTACTTCTACCATGTAGTGTAATTAGACTTATTCCAGCTTTGTTTGCAAGTTCTATAACTTCCCTACTGTCCTTTTCCTTAAAGCTCTTTCTAATTTTTATGGTAACGGGAATTTTAGAAGCATCTATACAGGATTTCATAATTTCGTATGCAAGGGATGGCTTTTCAATTAAGGCAGAGCCCGCTCCAGTCTTTACAATTTTTGGAGCAGGACATCCCATATTAATATCTATAGCAGTAAAGTCGTCTAATTTATTAATGGTATTTTCAATTACATCTGCAAAAATCTCTGGCTCACTTCCAAAAAGTTGTAGTGCAAGTTTTTTTTCAAAGGGAGATTTTTTTAATAGAGTCTTCGTCTTTTTATCTCCATAGAAAAGCGCCTTTACAGATACCATTTCAGTTGTAGAATATTCCACATAGTCGCTACATACTCTTCTAAATGCCTCGTCAGTATATCCAGCAAGGGGTGCGAGAATTATTGGGTTTTCAATTATTGTGCTACCTATTTTCATTACTACCTACTTTCAAAAAAAGCAGGTCTCCCTGCTTAATTTACTCTATCGTATAGAATTCTAAGCCCATCAAGGGTTAAGAACCTATCTATAATTATATTGTGTTTACTATCAGATGCAAGTAGAGTTGCAAAACCTCCCGTTGCAATTACATTTACCTCATCAACACTAACTCCCATTTCGTCAACTATCTTATCTACAATCCCATCAATTTGAGAAGTAAAACCGTAGTAGAGTCCTGCTTGCATACTTGCAACAGTTTCTGTACAAATTACCTTCTCTGGTTTAATAATCTCAATTTTTGGAAGCTTTGCCGTCATTGTAGTAAGGGCATTTGCTGCAATTCCTATACCTGGTAAAATTAATCCTCCAAGATAATCTCTATTTTCATTTAAAATACAGAAAGTCATTGCCGTTCCAACATCAATTACAATACATGGACCGCCGTATTTTTCAAGAGCAGCTACAGAAGTTACTATTCTATCTGCACCAAGTGCCGAAGGGTTATCATATTTTATATTTAATGAATGATCAATACTGTTATTTACAACTATAGGAACTCTGCTAAAATACCTAATCATTGTATTTGACAGTGTATGCATTAGTTGAGGAACTACAGATGAAATAATTACATCCTTAATCTCCCTTGCATTTATATGTCTATAAGTAAGAGAGTTTAAAAACATTAAACCATACTCATCAGATGTTCTCGTTCTGACACTTGAAATTCTAAAATCATGTATCAGTTCCTCACCCTTAAAAACACCAGTGGTAATATTCGTATTTCCTACATCAATTGCTAAGAGCATACCATACCTCACTTAATTAATTTTAGTATAGTATATAGAATCTACCTTTTTTTTTCAATAAATCAGGAAAATATTTATGAAAATTTTCACAATTATTCCCCTTTTTGCAAAATAATTCTCCGTAAAAATAGTTGAGTTTATCGTCAACTTAAAATATAATCTAGTTTACATAAAGGAGGAAAAATATGAAATCAATTGTAAAAATCGCGTTGTTTGCTCTCTTACTGCTGTAGGAGCATTTATATCAATACCAATAGGATCAGTACCTATTACTCTACAATCCCTTGTGGTTTTAATTGCAGGTCTACTTCTTACAAAAAGGGAGGCATTTTTATCTATGGTAGTCTATATACTTCTTGGACTAATTGGTTTACCAATCTTTGCAAATTTTGTAGGAGGTCCAGGAGCAGTTTTTGTACCATCCTTTGGATTTGTACTATCCTTTCCATTTGCAGCACTATTTATTGCATCTACAGTTAATGACGAAATGGCTTTTGGTAGAAATATTATGGTACTTATTATTGCAACTTTTATAATCTACTTAATTGGAACGCCATACCTATACTTAATTTTAAATGTGTATATGAAAAAATCCATGTCACTACCAGTAATATTTACTGCTACAATTCTTCCTTGTCTTCCAGGAGATACACTAAAGATATTTGTAGCCCATTTTGTTGGTAAAAAGGTACGTAAAGCCATTAAATAATTTTTATTCTCTTAGAAATCTGTTATAATATAGGTCTAAGGAGGATTTACATGAGTAAAGAAAAAAATAGAGCCTCAAAATCAGTCCATGCTATTATTAGTATTTTTAAGGCATTGTTTTTGTTGGTTCTCCTATTAATTTTCGCAGGAGGAACAATTCTCGGCTGTTATGTCCTTTCGGTATTAAAGGCTGCCCCTGTAATTGACCCTTCGACTTATAGAGATGGTATTTTAGAAACTTCAAAAATATACGATAGTTCGGGAGGATTACTTGAAACTCTTGTTTCAAATGAATTTAGCGAATATGTAACTGCCGATGAGATTCCTAAGTATTTAAAGGACGCAGTTGTGTCAATAGAGGACGAAAGATTTTACCAACACTCTGGCGTTGACTATAGGAGTGTTGCAAGAGCTTTAGTAGAGGATATTAAAACTAGATCATTTAAAGAAGGAGCCTCTACAATTACTATGCAGCTTTCCAAAAACCTCTATACCGTTGCAAATAAAAGTATTCCACGTAAACTACAGGACGTTTACTACGCATACAATATTGAAGAAGTTCTAACTAAGGATCAAATACTAGAGGCGTACTTAAACTCCTCTGGATTTTCTAAGGGAACTGTAGGAGTTCAAGCTGCTGCTAAGACCTTTTTTAATAAGGATGTAAAGGACCTTACCCTTGCAGAATGTGCACTACTTGCTGGAGTAACTAATCACCCAGAAAAGTACACTCCATACAACACCCACCCTATTGAACCAGGAGATGATTTGACTCAAGTAGAATTAGTACTACTTCCAAAACAGAGTAACTCTGAACCAAATAGCGAAGAAATTCTTGCAATAGGAGATACTCTTCAAGAACTTGGACTAATAAATCTATTTGACAACTACCAAATTAAACAGAATCAAATAGTACCTGTAAAGGCAATATTTAATACTACCAGCCTTGAAAGACAACACAGTGTACTTGATAAGATGTTAAAACAAGGTCTTATAACTAAGGACGAGTATGACCAAGCAATTGCACAACCTATTGTACTTGACCTAGGAAAGAGAAAGGCAGAGGGTATTTCATCCTTCTATGTGGACTCTGTAAAAAAAGAAGCTTCAGAAATTCTTGAAGCCCTAGGAGTTAAAGGAGAGGCATTACACAATAAACTATACAATGGTGGACTACAGATTCACACTGTAATGGATATTACTGTTCAAAGATCCTTGGAAGAAACTATTAACAATATAAAACTTCCTGGAGATAAATTAAACGACAATGGAGTACTTCAACCACAACTAGGCTCTGTAATTTTAGATGCCCATACTGGCGCAGTAAGGGGTCTTATTGGAGGTAGAGGTATAGGAGGAAATGCCAACCTAAATAGAGCTACTACTCCTCGTCAACCTGGTTCTAGTATTAAACCAATTAGTGTTTATGTAACTGCATTTAATAATGGAGCAACTGCAGGAGATGTTTACATGGATGCTCCAACGAAAAATGTAAAGGAACTTGATAAGGACTTTACCAATAACCTTGGAAAATACAGAGGATTTACTACTATTCATAATCTTGTACGATATTCATCTAACGTAGGAGCATACCTAGTTGCTAGAGATATTTCTGCAAATTTAGATTTAAAGCAAAATAAAAATAGTACCTACTCAAAGATTGTAGATAATGATGTAAGTATTCGTAAAATAGTAGAAACTATGGAGAAGCAAGGAATTACATCAATAGTATCACCAGAGGATAATCCAAAGTATAACGACTATGACTACGCTCCCCTAGCCCTTGGAGGAATGACTAGAGGAATTAGTCCACTTGAAATGGCAGGAGCATATACTACCCTTTCAAATGGCGGACAATTTGTAAAACCATTCTTCGTAGATAGAATTGAAACCAGTACGGGAGAAGTTATCTACCAACACAATGTAAACCCTGTAGAAGTTACCAGTCCACAAAATGCATATATACTTACTACCCTACTTCAAGATGTAGTAAAAAATGGTACTGGTAGAAATGCAAATATTTCTGGTGTAAAAATAGCAGGAAAAACTGGAACTACTAACTCTAAAAAAGAGGCTTGGTTTGTGGGATACTCCCCTTACTATGTATGTTCAGTATTTATTGGAGACGATTTACACCAAAGGCTAAAGTTTGACTCCACACAGGCAGCTTCCACCTTTGCAAAAATTATGAAACCTCTACATGAAAACTTAGAGGAGAAGGATTTTGAAGAGCCTGATGGACTATATAAGAAGAGGGTAAATGGAATAACCGACTTCTATGTAGAGGGAACTAAGCCTAGAAATACCCACAAGCTTTCTTGGGGTCAATATGACGATAAAAAAGAGACAAAAGATAAGAAGGCAGAAAACAAAAATACGAAAAATTCTAATAAGGGCGAATCTCGAACAAAATCAGTAACAAATGGGGAAACACAGAGTAAACGCTCGAGAGATGACGATAATAATCGCTAGTATTTTTTAAAAAAACTTTAAAAAATAAAAAAATACCTCGTTGGAAAGAATAAATTCCTTTTCAGCGGTGTATTTTTATATACAAGTTACGTTTAGTAGCGTACTAAAGGAGGGGAAGAATGATATTAAAAATTAACAGTGTTGTAAATTCAGTGGTTTGGGGTTGGCCGATGCTAATTCTACTTGTAGGTTGTGGTATATTTTATACATTAAAACTAAAATTTATCCAGGTACAAAAATTTGGATACATAATGAAAAATACACTCCTAAAGATGTTTAGTAAAGATCAAGCTGGAGTTGGAGACATATCTGCATTTCAAGCAGTGTCTACTGCCCTTGCCGCAACTGTTGGTACGGGAAATATTGCCGGAGTTGCTCTAGCCATTGCAACTGGAGGACCAGGAGCAGTATTTTGGATGTGGCTATCAGCATTTTTTGGAATGGCAACTAAATTTTCAGAGGTTGTTCTTGCAATTGTCTATCGTGAAAAAAATTCAGCTGGTAACTATGTAGGCGGACCTATGTACTACATTAAAAATGGATTAAAATTACCTATTTTGGCTAAAATTTTTGCCCTCTTTGGTGCACTAGCTGCCTTTGGAATTGGAAATATGACTCAGTCAAATTCAATTGCACAGGCTCTTAACGGAACATTTGGAGTAGATAATAGAATTACTGGAATAGTACTTGTAATTTTAGTTGGAGTAGTAGTAATAGGTGGAATAAAGAGAATTGGACAAGTTACTGAAAAACTTGTACCATTTATGGCGGCATTTTATATTATTGGATCAGTAATAATTCTTATAACCCACGCCTCCCATATTGGAAACGCATTTAAACTTATTTTTACAACTGCCTTTACTCCACACGCTGCACTAGGTGGATTTGCCGGTACAAGTCTTAAAACTATTATGAAGATGGGAGTAGCTAGAGGTGTATTTACAAATGAAGCAGGGCTTGGTTCTGCACCTATAGTCCACGCAACGGCAACTACTGATCACCCAGTACG
>CAYFUL010000022.1:16960-23538 GCA_964346375.1 uncultured Peptoniphilaceae bacterium | reverse complement strand
GTGTTGGGAATAAATATATTAATAAGTAAAGATGAACTTACATATCCGTCAATAGATGTACAAGTATCAACTATTTCGTTTAGACCAGTCTGCCTTTCTATAATAATAAGGGCTCCAATTTTCTGCCTAGAAAGGGATGCTATTGCAGAGGTCATCTCCTTTACAACGTATACATTTTCATCACTAGCCAAAAGTTGATTTTTAATAGAGGAAGTTCTACCAATAAATTCAAGCCCTCTTCTTAACTCCGGTTGAAAAACTATAAGTACGGCTAGAACCCCATAGGTAAATAACTTATCTAAAATCCAATAGAGAGTATTAAATTGTAAAGTCTTAGTTACCCTCGCCATAAAAAGAATTACAATAATCCCCTTGGAAAGCTGCTCCGCTCTCGTACCCTTAATAAGATTTATAAAATTGTAAATAATTATAGCAACAATAGCAATGTCAATTAAATCTCTAAACCTTATTGTGCTAAAAAGAGTTTGAATAAAAGTCATTTAATCCCTTCTCATTCCATATATTATCATCATTACTATTCCAATGGAAATTACAATATCCCCAATACTAATTACCTTTCCACTATATCCAATGGGAATAATGTCTGCTAAAAAATATCCCCTTGGATTTAGAAATATTCCATGGGTTAGGGACTTGCCCCTTAAAATTAAATCCAATTTTTCAAATTGTCCTGCCTTTTCCATGGCAAGCCTTGATACAGGCATTTTTCCATTTAAAATAATTGGAATAAGATTTAAAATAAAACCAATGGACAGTAACTTTGCAAAATTATATTTATAGTTAAATAGTATCCCAACTACTAGTAGAATATAGATTCCAATGTGCAAAATTGTAAAGTACTCAATTGTGTAGTAGGTAATAGCTCCAAAATCTCTCAATGAAAAAAAATATAGAAGTAAATTTAAAATAACTCCTATAATTAAAATCTGTGGCATTTTCAGTTTGAGAGAGTTTAAATTTTCTAATCTTCCTCCCCTTAAAAAGGAAATAAGAAGACCGAAAAAAATTTCCTCTAAAACCATTTTATCACCATATTGATCATAACAAAATTAGAAAAAAAAAAAAAAAAAATAGAAATAAAAAAAGCCTAAATCAAATGATCTAGGCTTAAAAATTATTCTTCTGTATCAAGATTTATGTTGAATAGATCTCCAAGAGTAGTGTTAAAGTCTTCTTGCTTTGGAGTTTCCCTTACAGGTTCTTCCACAACTTCTTCTTCATACTCTTCTACTTCTTCAACTTCATCATAGTCGTCATATTCCTCTTCCTCTTCTTCCTCATCTTCAAATAGAGCTTTTATAGAAAGGGAAATTTTCTTATCATCTTCGTTTATATCAGTTACCTTAACAGTTACTTCTTCTCCAAGAGAAAGTCTGTCCTCAGGTTTTTCAATATGTTCCTTTGCAATTTCAGAAACGTGAAGAAGTCCATCTACGCCACTTTCAATTCTAATAAATGCACCGAAGTCAAGTAGGTTTACTACCTTACCTTCTACAACGTCTCCAACATTTACAGAGTTTACAAATACATCCCATGGTTTTTCAGTAGTTTGTTTTAAACCAAGAGCGATTCTATTCTTTTCCTCATCAAGGGAAAGTACTTGTACCTTTACAGTTTGTCCAGGTGAAACTACGCTTGAAGGATGTTTGATTCTATTCCAACTCATTTCAGAAATGTGAATAAGTCCATCTACTCCTCCTACATCTACGAAAGCGCCGAAGTTTGTAATTCTTTGAACTACACCTTCAATAATATCTCCTTCCTGTAGAGATTCGTAAACAGCTTTTCTCTTTTCTTCAAGTTCTTTTTCTTCAACATTCTTTCTAGAAAGAACGATTTTTCTCTTTGACTTATCGAAATCAATAATTTCACAGAGAAGTTCTTGTCCTACATATTTTGTAAGATCCTTTTGGAATCTAACTGATACATGAGATGCAGGAATAAAAGCATTAATTCCCATTAAATCAGCAGTTAATCCACCTTTAACAGATGCCTTAACCTTAACATTTACAAGTTCTTTTTCTTCAAAAAGTTTTTCAATGTCATCCCATACCTTCATGCTTTCAACCTTTTTGTGAGAAAGAACTACATTTCCATCTCCGTCATCCATTTTTAAAATGTAAACTTCGATTTCATCTCCTGGTTTAAACATATCAGCAGGTTTTACATCGGCATTTTTTGAAAGTTCATCCCTTGCAATGATACCATCTGATCTATAGTTAATGTTTACCATTACCTCGTTATCAGTTACAAAAAGTACCTCTCCTTTGACTATCTCGCCCCTTCTAATTCTGGTGAAAGAATTTTCAATAGCCTCCATCATTTCGTTGTTGTCAAAATTTTCCATAATACTAACAGCCTCCTTGATTACCCAATCTGGTGTGGACGCACCAGCGGTAATACCGATTTTCTTAAAATTTCTCAAAATATTTATATCAATATTTTTTATTGACTCTACTAAGTAGACATTTCCGCAATACTGGCTAGATACCTCTTTTAATTTTTTGGTATTAGAACTGTTCTTTCCCCCTAGCACAATCATTGCATCAACTGTCTTTGCAAGTTCAATAGCTGAAAATTGCCTCTTATGCGTAGCACCACAAATAGTATTATAAACTAAACATTCAGCTTTTAAAACATTTTTTATCTTATTTACTATATTTTTAGCCATTTCTACATTATTTGTAGTTTGACTTACTACACATGTCTTTGCACTTGGGTCTATATTTTTAACTTGGCTCTCATTTTCAATTATAACTCCAGTATCATTACAGTAGGAATTTATTCCTATAACCTCTGGATGAGTTGGATTTCCAAGTATTACTATATTGTATCCATCATTATAATGTTCTTCAACTATTTTGTATATTCTATGAACTGAAGGACATACACAGTCAATTAGTTCATTTCCATTTTCTATAAGCCCTTCACGAATACTCTTATGTACTCCATGGCTTCTTATAATAACTTTTGAATCCCTAATATTGGGAGATTCAATATCTACAACACCTTTTTTTGAAAGTTCATCTACAACTTGTGGATTATGGACTAATTCACCTAGGCTGTAAACTCCCTTTTCCCCATTTTCAAATGCCATCTCAACTGCTCGCTTAACGCCATAGCAAAATCCGGCATTATCTGCAATTATTATTTCCATTATTCTTTCCCGTATATTCTCTTTAACAATTTTACTGCCTCTTCATGAATTTCCTCAGAAGTATATTTTTTATCCTTATCCAATCTAATTGGATCTCTTATAAATACTCTAATCTTTGAGAAAAGCTTGTAACCTCCCTCTATATACATTGGTATTATTGTGGAATCAGTATTTTTTGCAATAGAAATTATTCCATCCTTTACATTTGACTCGTCATATTGAGTTACTCTAGTTCCCTCTGGAAAAATTCCTAGATAGTCATTATTTTTTAATACCCTAATAGAGTGTTTTAAAGCCTTTATATCATTTCCCTGTCTATCAACTGGGAAGGCATTTAGCTTTGGCAGTATAAATCTATAAAAACTATTTTCAAAAAGCTCCTTTTTTGCCATCCAATGGACATTACTTGCATCAACTACAGTTGCTACAATAAGAGGGTCCATAAGGGATTTATGATTACCGCAAAAAATAAGCCTTTCACTATAATCTATTTTCTCTTTTCCAATTACCTCAACTCTGTAAATAAGTTTAAATAAATACTTGGCAATTGTCCTTAATACACTATAAAGCATTTCCCTTCCTTACTATATCTAATATTAAATCCACAGTTTCATCAATAGAATAGTTAGTAGAATCTATTTCAACTGCGTTTTTAGGCACTATAAGAGGCGAGTTTTCTCTATGAGTATCGTCATAGTCTCTCTTTTCAATATCCATTCTTATAGTATCAAAATCACATTCCTTGCCCTGTTCTAATAGCTGATTGTACCTTCTCTTTGCCCTTTCATCAGTAGTAGCAGAGAGGAAAAATTTATACTCAGCTTCAGGTAGAACTACAGTTCCTATATCTCTACCTTCCATTACAACAGATTTATTACTAGCTATAGTCTTCTGTAGTGCAACTAATTTATCTCTAACTTTTTGAATTCGGGATATTTTAGAGGAATAAGATGAGATTTCTTCATCTCTTATTAAGTGTGAAACATCGTTTCCATTTAAGTAGATATGACCATTTAAAAAATCCAGGTTTATTGAATTTAATGCAGTATCAATGGCATCTTCATTATTTAAAACGCCATTTTGTAAAAAATATAGAGCAACAGCTCTATACATTTCACCTGTATTTACATATTCAATGCCCAGTTTATTGGCAACTTGTTTAGAAATTGTACTTTTTCCAGCCCCAGAAGGGCCGTCAATAGAAATGGAATAACTCATTAAAACCTCACTACTCTAAGCGTCTTACACATTATATCATATTTATCAATTTGTTACACTGTTTTTTTATTAAATCTTCATTTTTTCAACATTTACAGAGATTTTACATTCCAATTCCTGCAAGGTATCCTGTGGAAAATGCAATTTGAAGATTATATCCACCAGTTACTGCGTCTAAATCCAGTACCTCTCCCGAAAAATAGAGATTTTCTACGATTTTTGACTCCATTGTAGAAGGATCTACTTCAGTAACATTTACTCCACCGCGAGTAATAATTCCCGTTTCAATTGGATATAGTCCACCGTATTTTAATGGGAGTTTTTTTATTGTAGAAGCCAATTTATTTCTCATAGAAGTTGAAACTTGATTTATTGGAATTTGGCTGTCGATTTCTGCAATACTAAGAACTACTGGAATAAGTTTTTTTGGAAGAAGTAGACTAAGAGTATTACCAATAGACTTATTTTTATTTTCATCAAAGTCCCTTAGAATTCTCCTATCCAATTTATTTAAATCAAGGGCAGGTTTTAAATCAAGGTAGATTTCACAATCTCCATCTATTTTTGAAGATGAACTTAGCACAATTGGACCAGAAATCCCTTCGTGGGTAAATAACATTTCACCAAATTCCTTGGCTAAAGTTTTCTTGCCACTTTTGAAAACTATTGATACATTTTTTAGACTTAGTCCTGCAAGGTCTTTAATAAATTCATTCTTAATTTTTATGGGACAAAGCCCCGGCTTTTGTTCCACAATACTATGTCCAAATTTTTTTGCAAATATATATCCATCTCCAGTAGAACCTGTTGAAGAATAGGATAGTCCTCCCGTAGCAATTAGTAATTTATCAAAGGTAAACTCTTCATTTGTACACTGTACTTTAAATAAATTCTTCTCCTTGTAAATTTCCTTAACGTTGGAATATAATCTAATATCCACATTTCCCTTTTTAAGAAGTTTTTCAAGTGTCTTAATAACGTCTGATGACTTGTCCGAAACTGGAAAGACCCTCTCTCCCCTTTCGACTTTAGTTTTAAGTCCAACAGAATATAGTAGGTCCAGTAAATTTTCATTGGTAAAGGTATAAAAGGCAGAGTATAAAAACTCTCTATTACTTACAATATGTTCAAAAAATTCAGAAATATCCCTACCATTGGTAACATTACATCTTCCCTTGCCAGTTATAAAAAGTTTTTTCCCTAATTTCTCATTTTTTTCAACAAGGACTACATTATTTTCTCCACTAATTGATGCAGCATACGCCGCCATCATTCCAGAAGGTCCTCCTCCAATTATTCCTATTCTTGCCATTTTTTCCTCTCAATTAAATATATTACAGGCGGAGTGTGTACCTGATTATGAAATGAAATTTTTTGTACAATAAATTCCCTTTGGTTTAGTGTACTTAAAAATTCATCTACCCCACTATATTCTTCAAATGAATTTTCATGTCCTATATATTGTACAATAACTCCCACTCCATTTTCCTTTAAAATTTTTAAAGACTCATCAATACTTTTTAGAGTGGAGGTTTTATTTGTGGCAATACTCTTACTAAATCCTGGAAGATACCCTAAATTGTATATAAAAAAATCCACCTTCCCTTGAATATATTCTCTAATATTCTCATGGGAATCATGGATTATTTTATAATTTGAGTATCCATTTTTTTTAAGTAGATTGGCAGTAATTTCTATTGCCTCTTTTTGAACATCAAATCCATATAAAAAACCTGTTTCGCCAATTCTACTAATCATATTTAAAGAGTCATTTCCCTTTCCACAGGTTTCATCAACTACTACCATTCCACTTTTTAACTTTGCATTTAAAATTCTATTTACTACTTGTAAATATCTCTCTTCAATATACATTATAGCTTCCTTAAATATTCAACTTCAAATTCCTCAAGCTCTCTATACTCTCCCGGCTGGAGGAGTCCTAGGGAAAGTTCCCCAATTCCTATACGTTTTAATTTCTTTACAGGGTTGCCAATATAGTTAAACATATTCTTTACCTGGTGATTTCTTCCCTCTGTAATAATTATTTCAACTATGGAATCAGTATTGTAGTTCTTTAAAATTCGCACCTTTGCCGGAGCAGTTCTTCTACCGTCTAACATAATTCCACGTCTTAATTTATTAAGGCCAACTCCAGAAGGAGTTCCCTCAACTGTGTCAATGT
>CAYFUL010000022.1:16136-16950 GCA_964346375.1 uncultured Peptoniphilaceae bacterium | reverse complement strand
ATTAGTTAAAATAATTAAACCCGAACTATCATAATCAAGTCTACCAACTGGATATATTCTTCTAGTAGTTTCAATAAGATCTACCACATTAACCCTATTTTTTTCGTCATTAGTGGTACAGACTACTCCAATGGGTTTATTTAAAAGATAGTAGACAAAGTTTTTTACTAGATTAATTCTCTTTCCATCAACCTTTACAATATCTCCCTCCTTTACAACATATCCCATTTCACTAATTACTTTGCCATTTACAGTAACTCTACCTTGGCTAATTATCTCTTCACTTTTTCTTCTCGAAGCAACTTGTGCCTGAGCCATGTATTTTTGTAATCTCATTTCTCCTCCAAAAAGGAAATATTTTTTATTTTATCAACCTCTGGCAATTTATCTAAACTCTCTATGCCAAAACGTCTTAAAAATTCTTTAGTAGTTCCATAGAGTAATGGTCTACCAATTCTATCAAGCCTTCCAACAGTTTCAATTAAGTTTAAATTTAGAAGATTGTTAATAGTTGCATCGGATTTAACACCTCTAATTGAGTCAATTTCAATTTTAGTAATGGGTTGGGAGTATGCAATAATACTTAGAGTTTCTAAATTTGCATTGCTAAGATTTTTCTTACCATCGTCCTTTACAAACTCATTAATAGATTCCACATACTTTGGATTTGTACTAATCCATAGAGTATTTTCAGTTCTTGAAATCCTAATTCCCCTACACTTGTAATCGTCTATTAAAATCGACCCAATATATGAAATTTCAGATTCAGTAGCATTTAATACCTTTGCAAGGTCTTTAATTTCAACGCCTTCTC
>CAYFUL010000022.1:14791-16126 GCA_964346375.1 uncultured Peptoniphilaceae bacterium | reverse complement strand
AAATAGTATTGCCTCTACCATATTTTTCAGTTCATTTTTTCTTAACTCGTCCATATACACCAAATATCGTCAAAACTCTTTCTCTGAACTACCTTAAATCCCTTTACCCTCATTAACTCCAAAAGGGCAAGAAAATAGGAAACCAATTTATTTTTACTATAGTCCTCTCCAAGAAGTTCATTAAAGGAAATTTTGCCCCTACTTTTAATCTCACGATTAATTATTCTAATACAATCCCTAATTGGATATTCATCCCTATAAATTCTATGTTCCTTTTCATCTTCCCTATTTTCAACTTTTTTCAGAAGTTTTTCAAATGTCTTTCTAAGTATATCAATGTCAAAATTTAACATATCCACATCATTTAAATAGCTAAAATCCTCTTGAGGCTTGTAAAAAGAACCAGACTCATAGGATTCCATTTCTCCAAGGATTTTTGATAGTTTCTTGTACTTTTCGTACTGTACAAGCTGATCCACTAAATCTATCCTTGGATCATCTTCAACTATTCCCTCAGATTCCCTCTTAGGTAGCATAATCTTACTCTTTAATTCCAAAAGATTAGCCGCCATAAGAATAAAATCGCTAGTTAAATCTAAGTTCACTTCCTCGGCGGCATTAATATATTCCAAATATTGGTCTGTGATTTTTTCTATGGGAATGTCGTAAATGTCTATTTCATTTTTTTTAATAAGGTCCAATAGTAAATCATAGGGGCCTTCATAACTTTGAACTACAATATTATAGGACTGCATTTAAAATTATTGCTCCAATTCTAAGTAAATTATTAATTAATCCTTGGACAATAGGTCCAATAAAACGACTTACCATTCCACTTAAAAGTAGTACCACTAAAATAATGTATAGGTACCTTTCGTATCTATAAAATTTATATTCCAATTCACTGGGAAGAAGAGTAGCAAGTACCTTTGAGCCGTCTAATGGTGGTAGAGGAAGTAGATTAAAAACTCCAAGCATAGCATTGTACCAAAGGCATAACATGGTAACTTCCCCAAGAGTGTTATATTCCATATATAAAAAGAAAATAGTAAGTAGGGCAAAAATAATAGCCAATATAAAATTTACAAATACTCCAGCAAGAGAAACTATTAACGTCCCCTTCTTTCTATTTTTAAACTTATATGGATTTATGGGAACTGCCTTAGCCCAACCAAATCTTAGAACAATCATGGAAATAAGTCCAATTGGATCAATATGATTTATTGGATTAAAACTAAGTCTGCCATCTCTTTTTGCAGTGTCGTCCCCCATAAGGTAAGCCGCATATCCATGGGCAACTTCATGAGGAATAACTGCTGTTAAAAGTGCAATGGC
>CAYFUL010000022.1:4306-14781 GCA_964346375.1 uncultured Peptoniphilaceae bacterium | reverse complement strand
TGGCAATTAGTACATACTCTCTAATTTGAGGCATTACTCAATCTCCTTAAAAATTAATTCCGGTTCCTCAATATTTTTATCAGAAATTTCAATTACAGACTCTAAATTTTCTACAACTTTAGAAATTGCTTCCTCCCTATTTGTGTAGATGGTGTATAGAACTTCCCCTTCACTTACACTATGGGATAGTTTTTTATTTAGTAAAATTCCAGCACCTAAATCAATACTGGACTCCTTAGTTTCTCTACCAGCTCCTAAATCTCTAGCAGCTTCTCCAAAACTTAAAGCATCTAATTTAGTAATATAGCCAGTTTTTTTTGCCCTTACCTCTACAACATGGTCTGAAAGCTTAAATTTAGAAGTATCATCAATATATGAAGAATCTCCACCTTGATTTTCAACTAACTCCTTAAATTTGGCAATACCTCTACCATTTTCAATGGATTCTACAAGTCTCTTTCTTCCATCTTCTTCAGTTTTTGCAACTTTAGCAAGTACAAGTAGCTTTGCTCCCAAATTTAAACAAAGCTCCTCTAAATCCTTAGGTCCATTTCCCTTTAGGGTTTCAATAGCTTCAATAACTTCAAGGGAATTTCCTATGGCATTTCCTAAAGGCTGCTCCATATTGGTAATAACTGCCTTAGTTGGGCGATTAAATTTATGACCAAGATTTACCATAAGTTCAGAAAGTTCAGTTGCAGATTCTAAATCCTTCATAAATGCTCCGCTACCTACTTTTACATCAAGTATTAGAGCATCGGAACCTACTGCAATTTTTTTACTCATTATACTTGCGCAAATTAGAGATACATTATCTACTGTAGCAGTAGCATCTCTAAGAGCATAGAGTAATTTATCAGCAGGAGTAACCTCTTCAGTCTGTCCAGAAATTGCAATCCTAATATTGTTGGTATATTGAATAAATTCATCTATGGAAAGATTAATATTAAATCCGGGGATGGACTCTAATTTATCTAGTGTTCCACCAGTATGGCCAAGGCCTCTCCCACTCATCTTTGCAAAATTTCCACAACAACTTGCTACAAGAGGTCCTAGAATTAATGTGGTAGTATCACCTACTCCTCCTGTTGAATGTTTATCCACGATTACACCCTTAATTCCAGAAAGTTCAATAGTTTCTCCAGAATATAACATTGCTTCAGTTAAATAGTAGGTTTCATCAAGGCTAAGTCCCTTAAAATATATAGCCATTAGTAGGGCAGATGCCTGATAATCGGGAATAATACCCTTAGTATATCCTTCAACAAATTCGTAAATTTCTTCCTTGGAAAGTTCTATTCCATGTTTTTTCTTCTCAATTATTTCGTACATTTCATCCTCATTTGATTTAATACAAGAATGGCAATAATGGTTTTCGCGTCGGTAATCTCTCCAACTTCAACTAATTTTAATGCCTTCTCAAAGTCTACTTTAGTAACCTCAATTAATTCATCTGCATCAAGATCCTGCTTCGTTTCTACAAGATCCTCAGCAAGAAAAATAAATATCTTCTCATCGGAAAAACCTGGTGTTGAAAAAAATTCCGTAATATAGGTTAGTTTCCCAGGTTTATATCCAGTTTCTTCCTCAAATTCCCTTGCAGCTGCAAGTTTTGGTTCTTCCTTTAGTTCTATTTTCCCAGCTGGAATTTCAACTAAAGTCTTTTCCACAGGTTTTCTAAACTGTTTAATAAGGAGAAGTTCTCCCTCATTGTTAATACCAATAATTCCAACAGACTCAGCATGACCGACTATCTCACGCTTTGCATACTTTGCCCCTGGAAGTTCAACAGTATCCACTTGTAAAGTTACTACCTTACCTTCATAAATCTTTTCAGATTTAATCGTTCTTTCAGTGTACATTATTTCCTCCTAGTAGTTCGCGAGCAGCAGCAATGGTATGTTCTGATATTTCCAGCCCGCCAATTAATCTTGCCAATTCCAATACCCTCTCATCATCATTAAGTCTTCGTACAGAAGATGTAGTCCCACCATCTACTACTTCCTTTTCAATAAGGTAGTGGGAGTAGGATTTAGATACTATTTGAGGTAAGTGGGAAATGGCAATAATTTGGTTTTCCTCTGATAATTTTTGTATCTTCTTTCCAACAATATCTGCAGTTTTCCCAGAGATTCCTGCATCAATTTCATCAAAAATCATGGTTTCAATACTGTCATTTTTTGCAATTATACTCTTAAATCCAAGCATAATTCTACTCATCTCTCCACCAGAGGCAGTACTTGCCATAGGTTTAAATCCTTCTCCTAAATTTGTGGAGATTAAAAATTCAATGGAGTCTATTCCATCTTGAGAGAGATTTTTTTCACTAATTTCTATTTTAAAACCTGCGTGGGTCATATTTAACTCCTGAAGTTCTGCTTCCATCTTTACTTCAAGTTCCCTTGCATATTTAATCCTATTATTTGAAATAGTCCTTGCAATTTCCATTGCACTATCTTCTAGGGTTTTAATCCTATTTTCCATATTGATTAGAGCATTTTCAAAATCTTCAAGTAGTTCCAATCTACTAGAGGCTTGATTATAAAACTCCCTAATCTTCTCTTGAGTTGAACCATATTTTTTCTTTAAAGTGTTTATAGTATCTACCCTTTGATTTAAATAGTATAGATGTTCTTCATCAACTTCCAAACTGGAACCATAGGAGCTTAATTCAGAGGAGATATCCCTTAACTTATACCTAATGTCCTCTAAATCATTTAAAAGAGTTTCTAGGGCATTATCGTACTTTAAAATGGAGTATACGTTGGTAATTATTCTGTCTATTCCATCTTCAACTGAAATTCCCTCGTAGGAGCTGCTTAAAATATTTTGTGCCTCATTTAAATTTTCAAGTATTCCCGAAACATTAATGGCTCGTCTTAATTCATCCTCTAAATTTTCGTCCTCATCCTTTAGCGCAGCGGCGTCAATTTCCTCAATTTGAAACTTTAGCATATCCACTTCTCGTTTCATTCCAGATTCGGAGTTTTTTAGATTTTCATACTCCTCTTTTGCAACAAGTAGTTCTCTATAAACCTCTTCTAGTTTTTTTAAATTTTGTAGATGCTCCCTTCCAAGAAGTGAATCCAATAGTATTCTCTGATTTTTTCTGTCAAATAGGTACTGCCTCTCCTCTTGTGCAAAAATGTCTATTAACCCTTGGGAAATTTTAGATAACATTCCAGTAGTTACAGTCTTACCATTTATACGAGATACTCCCGGCCTTTCTAGGTATATTTCACGAGTAATTATAATCTGATTTTCCTCAACCTCTACTCCAGATTCCTCTAGCATAGATAAAGTCTCCATATTTTTTGTGGTAAAAACTCCCTCAATATATGCAAGGTCCTCTCCATTTTTTATTATACTTTTACTGGCTCTTTTTCCCAATAGAAGTCCCAAGGCGTCAATAATAATACTCTTACCAGATCCAGTTTCACCAGTAAGCACATTAAGACCCTTAGTAAAGGAAACTCTCATATCTTCAATTATGGCAAAATTTTTAATATTTAACTCATGGAGCATTTAATCACCTCTATGGGCATCAACTACAATTTCTTCAACGTTAAACTCTATATCCTCTCCAGATTTTTCAAGGAGAATTAAAAATTCAATATTACCAGTCGTTCCCCTAATTGGAGAAGAAGTTAATCCACTAATATTAAGTCCAAGTTCCTTAGAGAGATTTACAATATCTTCAAGTACCTCAATGTGGACCTCTCTACTTTTAACAATTCCCTTCTTCCCAACTTTTTCCTTTCCAGCTTCAAATTGTGGCTTTATTAAGGCTGCAATTTTTCCACCATCTCTAAGTAATTTTACAGCGTTTGGTAAAATTAAGTGTAGGGAGATAAAACTAACGTCTATTGAAATAAAATCACACTTCTCAATAGTGGAAGTATCAAAGGTCCTAAAGTTGGTTCTCTCCATGGAGATAACTCTCTTATCATTTCTAAGCTTGTAACTAAGTTGATTATACCCTACATCAATGGCATAAACCATTTTCGCACCATTTTGAAGCATACAGTCGGTAAAACCACCTGTGGAAGCTCCTATATCTCCACAAATTAGTCCATTTAAGTTTAAATTATAGTCATTAATAATTCTCTCTAACTTGTAGCCCCCTCGGCTTACGTATTTTTCCACTTCCCCTTTTATGGAAAGATGGTCCAACTCGTCAACTAATTCTCCCGGTTTATCAATTCGCTTCGTTCCATTTAAAACTACTCCACCCATAATTAGTCTTTTTGCCTTTTCTCTAGAATCTACAAGTCCAGTTCTAGTTAGTGCAATATCCGCTCTAATCTTTCCCATTACCTACTCCTATTTACAAGGGATAGGGCAAGTTCTTCAAGGTCACTTGTATCCCTTTCTAGGGATCTTAAAATTTCAAGTGCCTTATTAGTAAGAAATTCAACATAGGAATTTATATCCTCTACCTCTAGGAATGAGATGATGGTATTTTTTTCATCTTCCCCGTCAGTTTCTAGGTCTAAATAGTCGTCCTTAATTTGGTACGCAAGGCCTAATTTATTGGAAAACTCCTCTAAAATAGTAATTTCCTTTTCATCAGCTCCACCCATAATTGCGCCACTTACTATTGCTGCACGAATTAAGGCAGAGGTCTTTAGATTGTACATAGTCTCCATAATATCCCTATTAGAATTTTCAACGGTATATTCTATATCAATAACCTGCCCACCAATCATTCCTTGAGTGCCCGAGGCATTAAATGTATACCTCATTGCCTTAAGGCCTCTTTTTAGCATATCAAAGGCATTATAGCTTTCCAATTCCTTTGAAATTACCTCTGCTGCTAAATTTAACAGTCCATCTCCTGCTAAAATTGCAATGGCTTCAGAATAAACCTTGTGGTTTGTAGGCTTGCCCCTTCTTATATCGTCATCATCCATTGCTGGAAGGTCATCGTGTATTAGTGAATAGGTGTGGATAAATTCTATTGCATTTGCAAAGGGAAGTACAACTTCAATATCATCTCTAAATAGTTGGTAGGATAGAATAGTTAGTACGGGGCGAACTCTCTTTCCCCCAGAGGAAAGGGAGTACTTCATAGACCCATAGATCTTTTTTTGGTAGTTATCTGATACTCCAAAGCAGTTGTAAAGGCTATTATCAATAATTTCAGTATATTTACTATAGTCCATTGTAATCAACCTCTTTTACATTTCCGTCTTTTTCCATTAGTACCTTGATTTTTCCCTCATATTTTTTTAACATTTCCTCGCATTCCCTGTAAAGGCGTACTCCCTCCTCATACTTAGTAATGCTTTCATCAAGGCTTAGTGAATCAGACTCTAACTCCCTAACAATATTCTCTAAACGCTTGTATTTTTCTTCATAGGATCCCATTATTCTTTCCCCCTGACCTCTGCTATTAAACTTCCATCTACTAGACTTACTTTAATTCTACTTCCAATTTCCACATCAGAAGTCCTTGCGATAATCTTTCCGTCCTCAGAATAAACTATCATTCTAAGATTATCCTTTTCAAATTCCTGCAAAGTTCTATTTTGTAAATCAAGTAGACTTTGATTTTTTAATAATATACTCTCCATAGATGAATTTAAAAACTTTCTATCCCTATTTAGTAAACTCATCTTCCACCTTAGTTTTACTAACTGTTGATGGGGATTTAGTTTTCTCTCTATGGAAACTAGCAGATTTTTATAATTTTTATATCTTTTAATTGGCATAACCAATTTAGAACTATGAATGTTTTGTAAATTTACATTCTCCTGATGTAATCTATAGTTAATGGCTCTATCTAACTTTTCCAAATTGAGATCTAGTCCATTTTTTTCTGACTTTAGCTTTGTGTGTAGTGAATAGTTTAGTCGACTAAGTAGATTTTGTAAATTTCCACGATGGTTTTTCACTAAATTACTTGGTCGTCTATTAATTAAACTCTTAAAGAGAAAATTAAAGTTGGATTTTTCCATTCTATAATTGCTTAAAAAGTTAATTCTAAGACTGCTACTACATCTCTCTAGTTTTCTCCTTAAATTTTCAATCCTATCAATAGGTCCACTTCTCTGTAAAAAGCTGTTTAAATGGAAAAGTTCCCTTTTGTATTCTGAAAACTGCTTCTCTAAAAGCACCTTACCTCGATTTAAACTGTTCTCCATGGCAAAAAGTATTTCAGATGTATTAATACTTACAATTTCTGCTGCAACAGAGGGAGTAGCCGCCCTTCTATCTGCTACAAAATCACAAATGGTAAAGTCCACCTCATGTCCCACTGCTGAAATGACAGGTGTAGTACAGGAAAAAATTGCTCTAGCAAGTTCTTCATCGTTAAATGAGGAAAGGTCCTCGTAACTTCCTCCACCTCTACCTATTATTATTGTGTCCACCTTTAAATCCATAGTTTTTATTCCAGCAATAAGACTTTCAACAGAATCTCTCCCTTGTACAAGTACAGGGTATATTAGAATATCGCAACTTGGGTTTCGTCTCTGTAAAACAGATAAAATATCCTGTAGTGCCGCTCCCGTAATAGATGTAATAATTCCAACAGACCTAGGTATTTTTTTTAGAGGCTTTTTATATTTAGAATCAAAAAGTCCTTCCCCTTGTAGTTTTTCCTTTACCCTTAGAAAGTTTTTATATACATCTCCCTGTCCAAGGGTGTTAATCTCCTTTACAATAAAGGAAATTCCACCAGAGAGTTCGTGAAAACTAACTCCGCCCCTTACTTCAATTTCCATTCCCTCAACTAGATTTGGAGATGTATCCTCTAAATCCACAAAGATACAGTTTATCTTGGCATTTTTATCAATTAAGGAAAAGTAAGTATTTCCAGAGGAGTGGTACTTTAAATTTGAAACCTCTCCTACAACTAAAATATCTGTAAGAAGATAGTCCATAGCAAGGTATTTCTTTATATAATTGTTTAATTCGCTAATTTTTATGGCTTTCATATATTAAAAAAAAGAAAAATATTTCATTTGGGCCAATGAAATATTTTATCCAATAACTCTATAAATACTGCCCAAAATTCCATTAATAAACTTACTAGAATCCTCTCTGCTATATTCCTTTGCAATTTCAATAGCCTCATTAATAGAAACTTCCTTTGGGATACTTGTATATAAAAATTCAAATACAGCAACTCGAAGAATTGCCAAATCGACCTTTGCTATTCTGTTTAAAGACCACCCCTGAAGATTTTCCTCAATAAGGGCATCAACACTATCCTTTTTTAAAATAAATTCAGTGGCAAAATCTCTAATATAATTACCCATCTCCTGACGTTTAGCAAGTTGTTCCTCCGATAGGCCCAAATCGGAAAAGATAGAATTTTCTAGGAAAATATCAATACTCTCCTGTGAAAAATCGTCATTTAGCTCCATTTGAAAAAGTAATTTCATTACAGATTCTCTAGTCTTTCTTCTGTTCAAAATTAAGCTTCCTTTCTAACAACAGAAATACCTGAAACATGAACATTAAGTTCCATTAGGGTAATATCTGTCATATTTTCTATAGCCTCTTTAACCTTTACTTGAACATTTTTAGCAATATCAACAATATTTTTTCCATACTCAACAGTAATGTACATATCAATAATAGCCTCTTTAGACTCCTTATTGATTTTAACTCCCTTAGTTGGAGCTTTGTAATTATTTAACATATCAACTGCAGCGTCTTTTAAATTTTGGTGCATTGAAACAACGCCCTCAACTTTAGAAGCAGTTACCTGTGCAATTGTGGCAAGTACATTATCAGAAATCTGTACGCTGCCTGATGAAAAGTCATCAACTATATATCTCTCAACCATAGTTCCCTCCTAGGTAGAATTATATCAAATACTAAATACTATATCAATATAGCCTTTTTGCGACTAATTACATAGTTACAGTAAAAAATCCAATAAAAAAAGCCCTCGTTTGAGGGCTTAACAAATTACTCTTCCTCTTCAAAATCCTCGTCTACTTCGTCTTCAATGTCGTAGTCATAATCATCATCATCGTCAAAGTCATCAAAGAAATCATAATCTTCATAATCATCTTCGTCATAGAAGTCAACATCGTAAACATACTCTTCTAAATCAGAAAGGTCTTCTTCAAGAATATCAAGATAATCTTCTAATTCTTCCTTATCCTCTTCAATTACTTCAACTAAGTCTGAAATAATATCAATTAGTTCAAGGATAAGAGTACCTTCTTTAGAATCCTCGTCAATTTCAAAACCATCGGCTAATCCTTGCAAGTAAGCAATTCTTCTAAATAAATCCTTCATTATTTCCTCCTAAACTCTGGACATATACTCGCCGTCTCTTGTATCAATCCTAATAACATCTCCCGTATTAACAAATAGTGGAACATTTAATGTATATCCGGTTTCCACAGTTGCCGGTTTTGATCCACCAGATGAGGTATCACCTTTTACACCTGGCTCTGTATGTGTAACTTCCATTTCCACAAAGTTTGGTGGAGTAACTCTAAAAGCCTTGCCTTGGAAAAAGTTGACTTGTACCATATCATTTTCTCTAACAAAGTTTAAAGCTTCCTCTACAAGCTCTTGCTCTAACGGAATTTGCTCATAGGATTCATTATCCATAAAATAGTATAGAGTTCCATCGTTATATAGATACTGCATCTCTTTATTTTCAATAACTGCCTTCTCAAATTTCTCAGATGGGTTAAATGTAGTATCCTTAATTCCGCCTGTTAAAACGGATTTTATTTTAGTTCTTACAAACGCAGCTCCTTTTCCCGGTTTAACGTGTTGGAAATCGATGACTTCGTAAACATCTCCATCCATCTCAAAAGTAGCTCCCTTTCTGAAATCACCTGCTGATATCATAAGTACCTCCTTAATATATTTCCATTATAGCAATTATAATTAAACTGTACAACTTCTAAAAATACAAATCCTCTACTTTCTTTAGATATTTTACACTGGGTTTAAAATATCCGGGGAGATATTTACCAAATACCTTTAAATTAAAATTATTGTAAGTAGAATTTACATAGGAGTCGTCAGTTCCCCGTAGATTTAATGTAATTCCACTTACAATTAAATCCCCTTCTAGGGTTCCTCCATCTAAAATAAGTATTCCATTTAATCTAGGAGTACCTATGGTTTCTAACCTTCCCTTAACAATTAGTATGCCATTGTAAGTATTAATGTTAAGTAGAGCATTTTCCACCCTTAAAATATTTCTACTATCTAAAATTCCAAGTTCAGTACCATCATTAAGGCTACTAATTACACCATTTTCAATTAAAATATCCTGAGAATACTCTCCAACATAACCGACAAAACCACTACTTACATCTAAGTCCCAGTTGGAAATACCTCTACTAAAATTTATAAATTCATCCCTGTAGGAAGTTACTCTAGGACTTATAATTGGCAGAGATTCAAAAATTGGGTTGATAATACTTCCGCCAATACTACCCTTAAATTCAACTCCCTTGTATTCAGTTACAATATCTATAATAAACCTATGATTGTCATACCTTGTATCAATATTTAAATTTGCAGAGGAATTTTTAACATCCTGAAAAAAATTGAACCCACTTAAATCTAAATTCCTACTTTCACCAGTAAGATTTGCTTCAATTACTAAATCCTCTATCCCCTGTGAAATTATGTAGTTTCCAATGGATTCAACTATGTACTTTCCCTGAATACTATCCTCAAAATTATTAGACACCCTCTCCATGGGAGTAGCAATTAAAAAATATAGACCAATGGAAATAAGTAGAACTACAAATATGGTAGCAATATAAGTATATCCATATTTTTTCATAGGCACCTCGAAGAGATTATTGAAGTATAATTTTCACTACTATTTCCCCTCTTTAACTGAATTTCTAAATGAATTGTCCCATCTTTAAATGAAGAGTCTACCTTCTCCACGTTATCCATTACAACATTTACTCCACCATTTAAAAAATTAAATGTATCACTTTTTTCCTTAGATCTATATGAAACCCTTTGAATGGAATTATTTTTAAACCTATATGCAATATATTGGTAGGGCAATTTTCTATTAGTTCCATCAATATTTAAAATTGCAAATCCAAAATAATCTGAATTTTCAATGGGAATAATTTCATTTGCCCCTTCCACTTCTGTACGAATAAAGTTTATCCCGTAAAAATAACTAAGCTCCAAGGAATTAAGCTCTCCCGATTTAGAAAGTGATCTAGTAGAAACGTTTAGTAAATTAGAGAGGAGAAGAAGTACCACCATGGAAATTCCCATGGCTACAATAAGTTCAATTAGAGAATATCCCCTTCTTTGAGAGAATAACTTTAAGTACCTTTTCATTTCCATCAACCTCACCAACTACACTTACCTTTTCTAAATCTCCAAAATTTTCAACACTAACTTTAATTCCAGGGTAGAAGGTAATTTCTGTACCTCTATATCTATTATTAATTACAGATTCCATTACATTTTGCATATTATTTAAAAGCACCTTTCTACTATGGGAAGCCTGC
>CAYFUL010000022.1:0-4296 GCA_964346375.1 uncultured Peptoniphilaceae bacterium | reverse complement strand
ATCGCCATGGCCTTTTCGAGATTCTTCTCGCTTAGGGTTCTCTGGTTCAAAGAAGCACGGGGAGTATTGTTTCGTGATGTTTTCACACCACAAGCGGATAACATCGCGATAATGCCAACAAGGGCAATAAGAGTCACAGAGAGAAGTACATCAATTAACAAATAACCATTTTTCTTTTTGTATTAATCCTCCCAGTAACATGCTCAATGGAAATACTATAATCCCTATTTTTAACTGAAATAACAATAGTTCTAGGAGTATCCTTAGAGGGAATACCCCTATTGTTAAATTTAAGAGTAGATTCAGAAATGGAAGTCCCCTTTGGGAAATCAAAAAACTCGCTGTCATTTCCATTACAACTATAATTATAACCACTACTGTCGTAAGTTAGAGTAGAATAGTAGTTAGATTCAATGGCAAGATTTCTACATCTTCTAATATCCATGGCAAACCTATTAACAGTATTTTTACCAATATAGCTATCAATAATGCCAAAATTTAAAACAGAGATGGAAATTAGAATACTAATAATTCCAATAACGAGTACTAGCTCAATTAGAGAGTAGCCCTTCTTTAAAAATAAATTGTCCTTCCTCATAGGTTTCCCCCACTTCCTCATAAACAATTCCATCAACAATAAGACCATTATCCACCCTAAAGCTTAGAATATTTTCTCTGCCTGGATAAATTGGGTCAAGGGGGAAAAATTCGTAATATGTATTGTCCCTATGGGCAAGGAGTTTAAAATTTCCCCTAGAATTTTCAGAAATATATATGAGAATGGAAATATCCTCAGAAGAATTTTTAATAGGAATGGATAAAAAATCCCCAGAGTTTAGAGAATAATTAAGAGTAAATTCATCTACCCCTTCCTCTATGGAATTAATAACATCTCTATTTTCATAGTCGATTTCAGAAATATTAAGGACGGTGCTACTAATAGAATCACTTAATTTTCCATTGGCAATAAATAATCTACTCTCCTCGACTTCAGCAATGGATTTAACCCTGCTACTAGGTTCAGAAAATTCAACAGTAGTCTCCTTAACTTTAGGAGTAGGATCTATAGGAACCTCTACATTTTCAACTGGAACACTCTCCTCATTAGTAACAGTGGAAGATTTTTTATTAAAGTAAATATCCCTAAGACTTTTACTAGAACTAACCATAGACCGATTAAAATGCTCCAACCTTCCCGTAACAGAATAAGAATCCTCCTGTTTAACAATCCTCATGGAAATAGGAACAACGTCTAGTAAATTAAAAACATCATTGCTATTAGAGGAGTAACTAAAAATTCCATCAACATTTTCCATATTGCTAATTTGTACTCTTGGATTAATGGGGGCATTAAAACTATTAACCTTACTATGTAATGTATTTGCCTTACTAATTTCCTCATTTAATTCCTCTATACTATTATCAAACTCCAAAATGGAAAACTCAATTTCAGAAATAGAATCGGAAATTGGGAATAAAATAAAATTTAAAAAAATAATTTCAAGGAGAAATAATAAAAAAATAGCTAGGAGCAACTTCTCCCTTTTACTTAATAGTATTTTCATAGAAATCCTTAAAAATCTCTGCCATTACAATATTTCCCTTAGTACTAGGGTGCATTCCATCAAAAAATAATTCCTCAGTATTTTTAACACCAAATTTATTAAAATCGAGAACATGCTCCCTTGGAAAAACAGAGTAAACTTCCCTTTGAAATTTTAAATCCTTATTTAAAAAAGATTGGAAAAAAACACTGTGAATCCATCCATTTTCAACGGCATTTTCGTCCATAGTAATGGGAATACCGAAGAAAAGGCGCTTATTATTTTCAATAAATTTATCACGTATCGACTTTAAATTACTTAGAAGATGAGAAACGCAATCCCCCATTAAAATATCATTACCTCCAACAATTAAAAAAAAGTCTTTGGAATCAAGGCTTACATAGTAATCAATGTTTTCTAAAACATCATAAGAAGTCGATCCATTTACGCCAAGATTTTTATATTCCATTCCCTCCATAGCAATATCAATCCAGTTTCTACCATTAACTGCACCATACCCTGCTACAATAGAATCACCAAAAAAAATCATACAACCTCCTAAATTTACATAGATTTAAAAAACTTTAAAAAAAGAGTTGACAATAAATAATTTACCTCGTATAATAAGTTATGTTGTTGAGAAAACAACGGATAAATTCGCGGGAGTGGCGGAATTGGCAGACGCGCTAGACTTAGGATCTAGTTCTTCGGAGTGGGGGTTCAAGTCCTCTTTCCCGCACCATGTACATATCTAAGACGTATGGTCACATCGTTTTAGATATGTTTTTTTATTCTCACTTATGTTAAATTAATACCCAATATGTAAAATAATAAAGACCTAAGGAAAAATTTCCCTAGGTCTTTTTCTTATTGATCTACTATAACCATATTTTGTGTAATTATTGGAAACTCTGTATTTTTATCTATTCCTCTAAATATCAGTTGTTTAATACTTACATTTTGTGTTTTTGCGTCATCTGATGGATTTACTGTGCCATCATAAGAACGATATATTTTACCACCAAATGCTCCTCCTGATGAGGTATTTAGAGTACCATCGACATAAAATCTTCCTTCATTTGTCCTATCGAAATCAATAACTACATTTTGCCTAAACAATTTATTGACAAAATGGCATAAATATTTATCAAAAGTGTTAGTTCCCATTTTTTTATTTGAAAGAAATGCTTTATAGCTGAAATTATTTACAGGTTCCGGATACATATTGCTATCATACACAAATATCTGCCCATTTGAAGTTACATTAACTATTCCTCCTTCATTAATATTAACTTCGGACCCTGGAAGTAATTTAATATGGGCATCAACATTTAGAGTAGAACCACTATTAACATTAAGTTTAAACAATCCACATAGGGGAATATCCTTACCATTAGTGTTCATTAAACCCTCAACTTCTAGGTCATTTATTTTAAATTCTCCACTATTAAATTCAAAGTACATATTTCCATTATTATCAGTAGACTTCTTTAAAACTCCCTCATTGAAAGTAATTAAGCTATTCTCTTTACCGACTAAATTTGCATAAGCTACCTTCCCTGCTCCTCCTACAGTTACTTGTGCAATCCCTTTAAAAGATGAGCCAGGATTAAAAGTAATAGGAACTTCAATATTTGAAATAGACAATTGATCAACTGGGAAAATTTCACCTTTAAATTTCAAGGTTTGAGTGCCACCTCTAAAGTCTATTAACTTTAATAGATCATAAATAGTTCCACCATTATTTCCAATAACTTCCCCATCTCCATAGACAAAACCTATGCTTTCTAATACTCCTCCAGAATTTACTTTAATTTTACTATTTGAGCCTAGTTTCATTTGGCTGTAACCTCTGTTAGTGACATGAGTTCCACCAAAGTTTGTATCTCCATTGGTAAATGCATGAATCATTAGTTTACCATTGATACTTAGTTCTATATCTTCAGGAATGTATAGTTCCGTGAAAGGCTTGTCTTTTGTAAAGGTACCATAAGTACCATCTTTTTCTATTTCTGTAATATATTCATTAGAAGATGCAGTTACAAGTGTAACTCCTGCTGGAATTACTGGCATTCCACCATAAACTTTTTCAGATATTTCTTTACTTGCAAAGGATGCATTATATTTAGCAACTATAGGCGTTCCTGGCGTTGCCTGCTTAATAGCATCTTCAACTGTATATAGAATACTTCCTTCACTAGAAAGAGCTACAGAACCATATTTTACAATGACTTCTCTGTTAATTGATGCTCCTTCTAAAGTTCCTGTTACATACACTGTAAAAGTGGTTGCTCCATTACTTAAATCAAAATCAGTAATAACATTTCCATCTTTTTTATCATAGTACGTTAGATTTTCTATTTGTTTTGTAATGTCTAAACCGTTTTTAAATACCTTTAAATCGATTGGATCTGATTTAATTGAGTTATCAGTATAACTTCTATATACTAAACCCTTATCATTACTAGTATCACCTATTCCAATACCAACAGCTGGTTCAATATAGTTAATATTAATGATCATAGGATAATCTAGGCTAACGCCATTTAAACTATCTAAAATCTTATCTCCTGCTTTAAATTTGTTTTTAGTGTCATCAAATGCTTCAAGCTTATAGTTTCTAATAGAATACCCATCTGTTAATACTAAATCTTCCACTAATTCATCTGATAATTTAGTTCCAATTGGATAATAAACTATTTTTTCAGTAGTTTCATTAGGGAAAGTTCCTCCATTTCCAGAAAGAATTTTA
>CAYFUL010000021.1:0-25140 GCA_964346375.1 uncultured Peptoniphilaceae bacterium | reverse complement strand
TTTTTTTATAAATCAAAATTTACTTCCTCTCGAAATACACCATTTTCTATATGGAGTATTCGATTGGAAATTTTTTTTGCAAATTCGCTGTCATGGGTAACTACTAAAATTATAATCCCCTTATCTCGTAAATCCTTTAATATCTTCTCAATTTGTTCCCTGGTTTTTTCATCAAGTGCCGATGTTGGTTCATCAAAGGTAAGCACCTTTGGCTCTAGGGCAGATGCCCTTGCTATTGCCACCCTTTGTTTTTGCCCTCCTGATAATTGCCATGGATATTTATCTAAATGTTCCCTTAGTTCCAATTCATCTACTAGGGAGTAGACGATTTTATCTATTGCACTTTTTTCCACCTTCTTGTACTCAAGGGCAAGGGCGATATTTTCGTATATATTTAGATTATTAAAGAGGTTAAAATTTTGAAACACCATCCCTATATTTGAGTGGAGTGGTGATAAATCTCTATTGTATTCTACGCCACTACCTGTATCCTTACAGAGATAGTAATCGCCAAAATCTATAGTTCCTCCGTCTACCTTTTCTAAATTATTTAAACATCTTAAAAAAGTGGTTTTCCCTTCTCCACTTTTACCCTGTATTGAAACTATCTCTCCCGGATTAAAGGTAGTAGTTAAATCGTTCCACAGTTCAACACTACCAAAACTCTTCTTTAAATTTTTTACATACACACTATCACCTAAAATAATCGAAACTCTTTTCGTAACTCTTTAGTAGCTTAGAAATTATTGCAACAAGAACGAGATACACTATCCCAACGATAATATAGGGAGTAAAGGTAGTAAATCTATTTGATACTGCCTTCGCCGCCTTTAATACATCACTTGCTCCAAGAATATAAACAAGGGAAGTGTCCTTTATAAGGGTAATTACCTCATTAGATAGAGCCGGTAGAATATTTCTAATTACCTGGGGAAGAATAATTTTTCTAAAGGAATAGAACTTTGAAAGTCCTAGAACCTTTGCCCCTTCATACTGTCCAATATCAATTGACTTTATTCCCGCTCTAAAAATCTCTGCAAAGTAGGCAGTGTAATTTAAAATAAACGCCACAAAAATTGCAGTGTACCTATCTAAACTTATTCCCGAACCAATTAATGGAAGCCCAAAAAATATAAACATAAGCTGTAATAGTAGGGGAGTTCCACGCATAATATAGATATAAATTGCCATGGGGACAGATAGAATTTTACTCTTTGAAATTCGCAAATTAGCTACTAATATGGAAAGAGGAATGGAAAAAATTAGTGTAATAAAAAAGACTCCTAAAGTGGTCTTTAGACCACTTAGGATCATTGGTACTAACATTTCCATTCCCTTAATGGGAATTTTACTTAAACCATTTACTATAGTATTCATCATACTTGCCGTTGTCTTTCATCTCTTTAAATGCAGCGTTTAATTTTTCTGCAAGGGCAGTGTCCTCTTTTCTCATACCAACTGCAAATTGTTCATCGCCAAAATTATCATCAAGAACTTTGTAGGAATCAGGATTGTTTTGGCTCATATAGTATCTTGCTAAAACTTCGTCTACTACAATTGCATCGCATCTTTTACTCTCAACGTCTTTAAAACATTCAAGGTTAGTTGCATATTCAACTGGAGCTGAAGCAAGGGAATCTACAAATTCTGTATCCTTTAGTACAGCCTCAAGAGCAGAGGATTCTCCTTGAACGGTAATAGTCTTACCAGCAAGGTCCGCCTTACTATTTACAGTAGAGTCTGCCATAACAATAATAATCTGTCTATTTTCAAGGTAAGGATCGCTCATGGTCATAGCCTCTTGTCTTTGAGGAGTAATGGAAAAACCATTCCAAATTAAATCAATATTACCACTTGCAAGTTCAGTTTCCTTTACTGTCCAATCAATAGGTTGAAATTCCATTTCCACTCCCATAATTTTTCCAGCTTCCTTTGCAAGGTCAATATCAAATCCAACAAGTTCACCCTTGTCATCTCTAAAGCCCATTGGGGCAAAAGTGTCGTCTAATCCAACAACAAGTACATCTTTTTCAGTAGTATCAGCTGCAACTGCGTTACCATTATTTTTTGGAGCATCGGCAGTATTTTTTCCACCGGCAGATCCACAGCCTGTAAGTAATAATAAACTAAGTAATAAAACTAACTTTTTCATAAAAACTCCCTTCACTTTCTTCTAGTAAACTATTAAAGATAGTTTAGTATAAAAAATAACATTTGTAAAGGAAAATTCAATGAAAAATTAATTAACAATTGGCGTAACGTTTAGTATAAAATTTAACATTTGTAAAGTAGAATATAAAGAAAATATAATTAAGAAGCATGTAAGGTGTAGTATAAAATTTAACATTTGTAAAGGAAAATATGAGTATTCAATATTTAAAAGGGTATGAAAATAAAAAAAGAGTGAAAGTATGGGAAATTTTATTGTAAAAGTAGAGGGAAAAATTGGGACTATTATCTTTAATAAACCAGAGGTGGGAAATGCCTTTGATACAGAAATGTTTATAGAGCTTAGGGAATTACTAGAGGGATTTAATAAGGATAGCAATGTAAAAGTAGTAGTACTTACTGGCGCGGGAAAATTGTTTAACTCTGGAGGAGATATAAAGACATTTAAAAAGCTAATTGACGAGAAGGTATACCTTACAGATGAATTAGTAGGAGCTGCCGCAAAGGCAAGTTATACAATTAGACATCTATCTAAACCGGTAATAGCCATGGTAAACGGAGCGGCTGCAGGAGCGGAAGCATCCCTTGCCCTTGCCTGTGATTTTAGAGTAATGGATGTAAATTCAAAGATGGTAATGGCATTTATTAGTATGGGAACATCGGGAGATAGTGGAGGATTTTACTACTTAAACAGAATGGTAGGAGTGGCAAAGGCGACGGAGTTAATGATGCTTGGAGAGGTACTATCAGCAGAGGAATGTTACAGACTTTCCCTATGTAATCGTCTAGCAGAAGAGGGAGCCCTAGAAGAAGAGACATATAAATTAGCAAGGACCTTAGCCAAAAAACCATCCCTTGCATTAAAAAGACAGAAGGAATTAATTAACGACTACTTCTTTAAAGATCTAGTAGAGTATATGGAAGATGAAAAGGAAAAAAATGATAGCCTCTGGAAAGACAAAGGACCACTAAGAAGCAGTAATGGCATTTTTAGAAAAGAGAAAACCAGAATTTACAGGAGAATAAAAATTTTTAAAGGCAATCCGAAGGGGTTGTCTTTTTTTACGTCATCAGCAAAAATGGTAAGTGAAATTTTATCCTCTATTAACAATAACTCGACGTGGTTTTTACAATTTCATTAGAAACTATAAATTGGTACATTGTAATTTTAATTGATGAAAGGAAAATATGTATGAATTTTAAACGTGTATTGTCAATATTTTTGGCAATGGTGCTAATTTTTCCAGCACCGATTAGTACAATTGCAGAGGTAAATCTGGGCGAACCTTCTGTAACTGAAAAGGTTTCTGTTGCAGAGGCGAGAAATGTCCCAAGTGGACAAGTTGTAAAAACAGAAGGTATTGTAACTTTTATTGAGGCTACAGGAGATGCACCTTATAGAAATATTTCCATTCAGGATGAAACTGGTGGAATTGTTGTAAGGCTTACAGCTGAAAACAATGAAGTACAGCCGGGAGACCTTGTAGAAGTTAGTGGAACTAGAGGAGCATATAAAGGTCTAGAACAAATTAATGTTAACTCAAGTGATTTTAAAATTACACAAAAATCTGATGGATCTCCTCTACCATTTAAAACCGTAACTATTAGTGATATCTTAGAAAATTCAAAGTCCTATGAATCTCAAAGGGTATTTTTAGAGGGCGTAAAATTTGACAGTGTAAATTTAGATGGAGCATCAAAGGTTTCTCAAAATGGGGCTGTAATGGATCTCTATAGACCAAATGATAAGGATGCCTTATCTGGATTAAAGGCTGGAGATATTGCAGATGTTTACGCAACTATTGGAGTATTTAATAGTATTCAGCTTAGAATTCAAAGTGGAAATGATATTACTGTAAAAAATACAGATCCAAATCCAGACCCTGAAATTCCAGAGGAACCAAGTGTAATTTCCATTGAAGAGGCTAAGAAAAAATCTATGGGAACAGAGGTTACTGTAGAGGGAATTATTACCTATAGAGATGAAAAAGGTGGGGGAAATAAAAATCTAACTATTGAAGGCGTTGATGGAAATGGAAAGAGTATTGGTGGAATTGCCATAAGACTTTCTGAAATAAATGACGCTTTAAAAGTTGGAGATAAGGTTAAAGTAAAGGGTACTCTAGGAGAGTTTAGAGGATTAATTCAAATTAACGAAAATGAAATTACTGTACTTTCTAGTAATAATACTCTTCCATCTACAAAGGCAACCCTTGAAGAGATTTTTACTAACCAAGATAAATTTATCTCCATGAGAGTTTATTTAGAAGATGTTGAATTTAAAGGGGATTATACTGACGGAAATATTCCTATTGTTCAAGGAGACAAGTCAATTAATATCTATAGACCTAATAAGGCGCTAGATATAAAAAATGGAGATAGGGCAAATATCTATGGTATTGTAAGTATTCATTATTCTCTACAATTAAGAGTAGATAAAAAATCCCACGTTACTAAAGTTTCATCGGGAGGAGGAGTTCCAGAAATTCCTAAGTTACTGGAGAAGATCCTATTACTGATGAATTTATTGCTAATCTAAATAGTAATGCAGAGATGCAGACTAGGTACGGAAAAATTTATAATATTAAAGAAGTATTAAAACTTAGAAGAGGAGACAACCAAAATAAGGGCGAAGAGGCAACAGTTATTGGAGTTGCAACTTATACCTACTCTGTAGGAAGCTCTCTAATTATTCAAGACGTTATTGACGGAGAAATTTATGGATACCAAATCTATGGTCCAATAGATTCCTTTAAAGAGGGAGATATTATTCTCGCTAAGGGAAATACAATAGAGTTTTATGGTCTACCTGAATTAAGTGGAGTACTTGAAATGGAAATTGTAGGAGAAGCAACTCCATTTGAACCACAAATTGTAACTATTGAACAGATAAATGCCTATGGCGTCGAAAAATTAATGAACGAGTATGTAAAAGTAGAGGAAGTAACTCTACCAGCACATGATAATGGAAAAGGCTCTATTAATTTTACAAAGGATGGAGCAAATTTACAAACCTATAGAACTCCTGCATACCCAATGGGAACTGTTGCAGGTGATGTTGTAAATGTTAAGGGGGCAATTGCACCTCATAGAGGAAATGCACAGATAAGACTTAACGACCTTAAGGACTTTGAAATTTTAGAGGACAGTGTAGCGCCCCGTGTAGTCCTTCCAAAGGATTTAATTCCAGCAGTTCCAGGAGTGGACTATGAATTAATAGTAGATGTAATTGACAATGTAGGAGTAAAATCCCTTGAGGGAGAGTTTGAAACTAATGGAGTTAAAAATAAAATTACCTTTACTCAAGATGAAGTTACTGGAAAATGGAAGGGAGTAATTCCTGAAGGAAGTATTTCTGGTGAAAAACTTCCTATTACTTTTAAGGCAATAGACGTAAATGACCTAGTGTCTAGTGGATTTTATAAAGATCCATTTGTATATAATGAGTCTACAGTTATTTCCACTCCAGCTGAAATTATTGTAGATAATAATCCAAAGGCGATAGTAATATCTCCAAAGGCGGGAAGCAGTATTGAAAATGGAAGCAGCGTAGAATTTAAAGTAAACCTTGTAAATGGAGGAGTAAGTCCAGATGTTACTCTTAAAGTAAATGGAGAGAGTTATAAAATGGAAGTAGAGGGTAGTATTGCAAAGTACACCGTAAAAAATCTTCCATTTGGAGAAATTCAAAGTGAAGTTGTAATTAAAAGAGATGGGGTAGAAAATTCTACTAAGTGGAGTTTCTATATAGGTGCAGATGGAATTAAACACTACTTTGGACAGATTCACTCCCATAGTAATTTCTCTGACGGAGCAGGAACTCCAGTGGATGCCTTTAACTATGTAATAGAAAAAGGTGCAGTAGATTTCTTTGCGCTAACTGACCACTCAAATTATTTTGATAGTGCAGATAATCTTGGAACCTTTGATAACGAAAATAGTGGTATTCAGTTAAATGGAAAGTCTAAGTGGAAAACCTATAAGGAAATTATTGAGGGATACAACAATAGGGAAGACCTAAAGGGAAAATTCCTAGCCCTATATGGTTTTGAAATGACTTGGACAAAATCGGGAATAGATTTTGGACATATGAATACATTTGAAACCAATGGTTTCGTTTCAAGAAATGATCCATTATTTAACGAAAAGACAGAATCAAAGGGACTAATTAGATACTACGATGCAATTTCAAAATTAGAGGATAAGTATACCTTTAGCCAATGGAACCATCCAGGAGATACCTTTGGTAGCTTTGGAAATTTTGCCCATTATAAACCAGAATACGATAAGGCAATTCACCTGGTAGAAGTTGGAAATGGAGAGAGTAAAGTTGGAAGTAATGGGTACTGGAGAAGTTATAGTGCCTATGACGAAGCCTTAGCTAAGGGATGGAGAGTTGCACCTTCAAATAACCAAGATAACCATAAGGGAAAATGGGGAGATGCAAATACTACAAGGACAGTTGTACTTGCGAGAGAACTTACTAAGGAAAGTATTGTAGGAGCAATTAGATCCCAGAGAGTTTATGCAACTGAGGACGATAATTTTAAAATCAACTACAAGGTAAACGACAGGTTTGGAATGGGAGATAATATTCCTACAGAAGGGGATGTAAAATTTTCCATTGGCGTTGAAGATCCGGACAGTAGCGATGTAATTGGAACAGTATCTAGAAGTGGAGAGAATGGAGAAGAACATTCTGCTAAGTATTACTATGTAAAGGTAGTTCAACAGGATGGAGATATTGCAGTAACTGCTCCAGTTTGGTCTGGAGAGGTAAAAATTGCTGGAGTAGACAGTGTAAAAACCAATAAAAAAGATATAGGAAAGGGCGAATCTGTAGAGGTAAGTGTTAAATTTAGAAATGACAATGATGATGAGGTAAACTTCTCTAAAGTGGACATTGTAGAAATAGTAGATGGTGTAGAGAAAATACTTGCGACTACTACTAATGTACCAGCTGCTCAAAAGGGAGAGACGGATTATAAATTTAATATTACTCCAGAAAATACAGGTACAACTACAATTTATACAAGATTCTACGAAAGTAATGGAAATATTTACGACGGAAAGACAACTTTAGTAGTAATAGATAAAAATATTCCAACTTCTACAATAAAAGAAGTTGCAGAAAGTAAAGAAGATGGAAAAATATATAAAGTTGAGGGAATACTAACTTCAAATTCTTCAGAACTAGATAAAAATATTGCCTTCTTCGACTCAGGATACCTTCAAGATGAAACAGGTGGAATTAATATTTTCCCACTAACTGGGGAAGTGGAAGATGGTAGTGGAAATAAGGTAGTATTAAAAGAAGGTGACAAGGTAGTAATCTACGGAAGAAGATCCTCATACCAAGGGGAGAGACAGATTAATATAGACAAGATTGAATTTATTGAGTACTCTGGAAAAATAGAACCAGAAAAGATGACAGTAGAGGAAATAAAAAATAACCTTGGTAAACTTGTAACTATAGAGGGAGTAGTAGAAAGCTACAGTAACGAAAAAGATGAGATAAATATTCTTGTAAAGGATGGAGAAAATTCCACCGAGACTATTAGGGTATTTGTAGATGGATATATAGGTAGACCGGGAAGTACAAATAAGGAAGTTTATCAGTTTAAAAAGGGAGATAAAATTTCTGCAACAGGACTTTCATCAATGGACCCTCTTGGAAATAGAATAAGAGTTAGAAATAGAGAGGATATAAAATTAATTACAGATGTTGTAGAAACTGTAGATAAATCTGTTCTACAAAAGGAAGTAGAAAAATCTAGCCTAATTAAAAAATCTATAAAGTATATTAACGCAAGTAATAAATCCCAATACGATTTTGCACTAAAGGCAGCTAAAATTATTCTAGAAAAGAAAAATGTAACTCAGGAAGAAGTTGATCTTGCATTAAAAAATCTAAGGGATGGAGCAGCTGCACTAAATGGAAGAGTAAAAGAGGATAGCTACTACGGTCCAGTAATAGTAGGTGGATTTGGATATGGAACTATTTCTGAGGCTAAAGCTGAAGTAAAAACAGAGCCTAAGAAGGAAGAGAAACCTGGTGTAAAAAATATTGCCTATATTAAGGGATATCCAGATAAAACTGTAAAGCCAGATGGATTAGTAACTAGGGCAGAAGCAGTAACCATGGTAGCAAGTTTAAAGGGATATAGTTTAAATAATACTGCTAAGGCAAATTTTAAAGACGCAGAGGATACTTGGTACAATAAATATTTAAATGCAGCTTTAAAAGAAGGACTTCTAATAGAAAAAGAAGGAGAAGAATTTAGACCAGATGATCCAATGACTAGGGGAGAATTTGCACAGTTAATTTCAACAATAGATAAGGCGACAGATACAAAGGCACCATTTGAAGATGTAGTAGGACATAAGTATGAGGCGGCAATAAATAAAGCCTATGGAAATAAACGAATAGTAGGATTCCCAGACGGAACATTTAAACCAGATGGAACACTAACAAGATCAGAAGCAGCAGTAATTTTAAACTCCCTATTTAATAGAGAGGTAAGAAAAACTGGAGTAGAGAGTATTTTTACAGACTTAGATAAAAATCACTGGGCATTCTACGAGTTAATGGAAGCTACGAGGGAATATTAAAAAAAGGGGGGAGCATTATGCTCCCTCTCTTTGATTAATGGGGTTATAAAACTAAAGCTAAATCGTAGGCAGACCAAATAACATCTAAAAGGCTTCCTACTTTTGAGGCATCTCCTATTACATGAACTGATTGATTTTCTTCTAGTCCGTCTTTTAGAGGGGCTTGAGGTACATATCCAGCAGCAAGAACTATAGTATCTGCACTAATAAATTCCTCTACTCCATTATTTACAACTACTACTTCAGAATCTCTAACCTCTTTTAAAGCAGTATTAGTCCTAATATTTACTTTATAGTAGGCTAAAAGATCTCTAAGCATATTTGAATTTGCAGCGCTAAGGAGTTTAACCTGTAGAATATCATCTGCCATTTCTACAATAGTTACTTTTTTACCTTTTCTCGATAAATCATAGGCAATTTCACAGCCAGTTAATCCTCCGCCAACAACAACGACAGAATCCTTCGCCTCTTCCTTTCCCAGTAGGTAACCAATGGCAGAAATTACATTTTCCTTATCAAGACCATTTATAGGAAGTTCTATCGCCTTAGCGCCAGTTGCTAAGATAACTTCATCTGCATTAAATTCCTTAATAAATTCTGTAGTCGCCTCTGTATTTAAAAGTACATTAACGCCATGGTCTACAATTTCTTTTTTGTACAATTCAATTAATTTTTTATCAGCTTCTTTAAAATCAGGTGCAGCTGCGGCAATAAATACGCCTCCTAATTCTCCTGTTTTTTCAACAAGGGTAACCTTATGTCCACGAATAGCTAAAAGCCTAGCTGCTTCCATTCCACCTATTCCTCCGCCAACAACAAGGATGTTTTTAGAGTTCTTTGCAGGAATAATTTTATACTTATTTTCCTGCATAGCCTGGGGATTAATTGCACAAGATGTTCCAAGACCTGCAAATAACCTTCCGAAACATCCATTATGACAAGCTATACAAGGTCTAATATCCTCAGGTCTACCTTCTTGAATTTTATTAGCATACTCAGGATCTGCTAGAAGTTGACGCGCAATTCCTACTCCATCAATAGAACCAGAAGCAATTGCCTGTGAAGCAATATCAGGATTTTCCATTCTACCAGCACAGATTACTGGAATATTTACGAAATTTTTTATGTAACTTACTTCAGGTAGATTACAAGCTAGTGGCATATACATTGGTGGATGAGCCCAGTACCAAGAATCATAAGAACCATTATCTGCATCAAGAGCATCACAACCTGCTGCTTCAAGAATTCTTGCAACAGATGGACTTTCTTCCATTGAGCGACCAAATTCCTTGTAATCTTCTCTAGGAAGAGCCCCTTTATTAAATCCTTTCATCTTGCTTGCAACACTATAACGCACAATAACAGGATAGTCTGCTCCACAGGCTTCTTTAATTCCCTTAATTATTTCCGTAACAAATCTCATACGGTTTTCTAAAGAACCTCCATAAATATCCTTACGATAATTAGTGCTGGCAATTGCAAATTGATCTAGTAGATAGCCTTCATGTATAGCGTGAATTTCAATGCCATCTATTCCCGCCGCCTTGGCAAGTTTAGCAGTTTCTATTATGGCATTTTGAATTTCATGAATTTCTTCAATAGTCATAGGTCTTTGAACTTGTAAAGGGTCCCAATAGTTTGGAATCTCACTTGGACCAACCATTACTTTTTCGAGATTGGCACCAAGCTTATTAAAAGCCCAACCAGATTTTATTGCTAAAACTCTCCCCATACCAGCACCAATTTGCATGAAAAATTTAGAACCATATTCATGTATTTCATCCATTAGGTCCTTAATTGGCCCCATAAAAACTTCTTCAGACTCATTAAGCCAGTGTCCTCTACCAAACATCTCCTGAATAGTATTAACACCTGTAATAATTAAACCTACTCCACCTTTGGCTCTTTCAATATAGTAATCAGCCGTTGCTTCATGAAATTTTTCATCTTCAATAAGTGCAGTACCACCCATGGCAGTAAGGACGATTCGATTTTTAATTTCAGTGTTGGCAATTTTAAAAGGTGTAAAAGAACATCGTGATTTTTTGACATAGTTATCCTCCTAAACAATACGAATATACTTCGGTGAACACTATTCGCTTTAATAGAAGAATATCATCTAAATAATATTTTGTCAATTTATTTTACGGTTATATTATTTTTCTTAGGTAAATTATTCTAGACTTATCTATGAATATACAAAAAGGACCAATGGAGAAAATGTACTGGCAATTTCGTGTCAATAATTTCTCCTTGGTCCTCTTAATATTTTAATAATGTTTTACATAAGAAAATTCTCTATGTTTTTTCAAATTTTATACTCTTGCTAATCCGTCTACGTGAATTACCTGTCCTGAAATATAGCTTGCGTAATCACTTGCTAAAAATACAAATGCGTTTGCAATATCCTCTGGCTCTCCCAGTCTATCTAGTGGAATCATATTAATAAGTGGTTGAATTACATCCCTTGGAAGTGCATCTACCATATCTGTGTGAGTAATTCCAGGCGCAACTGCATTTACTCTTATTCCATAACGGGCAAGATCTCTTGCAAGGGCAAGGGTAAATCCATTTACTGCAAATTTACTTGTTGGGTATGCTATTCCCGATGTCTGTGCATCTCTACTTACCATTGAGGATGTATTTATTATTACTCCCGATTTATTTGCTACCATGTTGTCATAAACTGCCCTTGAACAGTTAAATATTGCAGTTACGTTTATTGCCATTACACTCTCAAACATCTCCTGAGTAGTTTGAGAAAATGGTTCATCTGCTGAAACTCCTGCATTATTTGCAAGAATATCTATACGTCCATATTTTTCTACTACTGCATCAAAATTCTTCTTTACGTCTTCGTAGTTAGTTAGGTCTGGCCAAATTCCCTCTACTTTTGCATTTGGGTTCTCTGTTTTTATTTTCTCTAAGGCATTTCTTACTGTCTCTTCTCTTGAACCTGCTAGTATTACTATGGCACCTTCTTTTAAATATGCCTTTACTATTCCAAATCCTATACCTCTAGTTCCACCTGTTACTATTGCAACTTTATCTTGTAATAACATAAGTCCTCCTTTTTATTTTTAATCTTTGATTATATTTTAACATTATTCCAAACCTTTTCATATACCAATTTCAACAAATTTTTTTATTTTACAATTACTTTTATTAAAATATGGTGGGGATTTTTAATAAGCCGTTAAAATTTTTTTATAGTCATCCATAATCTACCTTTAGTTTTCTTCAACTTTTTTACTGGAAATGTTATAATTTATTTAGAATTGGGGTAAATAAATCAGATGAAGAGCATAATTGAAATTGAAAGAGCACTAATTAAAACTTACCGCAAGGAAATTTGGGTGCGATTTATTAAAGCTATTAATCACTACGAATTAGTTAGTGAAGGAGATAAAATTGGCGTTGCAATTTCAGGGGGAAAGGATTCTCTAACCCTTGCAAAATTATTTCAGGAGCTTCAAAAACATGGCAAACAAAAATTTGAACTGGAATTTATTGCAATGGACCCTGGATATAGAAGTGAAAATAGAATTGTTCTTGAAGAAAATTGTAAGGCTATGGGTATTCCCGTAAAGATTCACAACTCTGATATTTTTGAAGTTGCCGATAGAATTTCTGGTGATAAACCTTGCTATATGTGTGCAAGAATGAGAAGGGGAAATTTATACAATAAGGCGCAGGAACTTGGGTGTAATAAATTAGCACTTGGGCACCATTTTGACGATGTTATTGAAACCATTATGTTAAATGTACTTTTTAATGGCACCTATAAAACCATGATGCCTAAGTTAAAAAGCGACAACTTTGAAAATATGGAACTTATTCGTCCTATGTACTATGTTGAAGAAAAATCCATTATTAGATATATGAACCACTGTGGAATTAGTCCACTGGACTGTGCCTGCGAAGTTGCTGAAAAGGACGAGGGAAGTATGCGCGTCTATGTTAAGCATTTAATTGCCAATATAAAAAAGGTAAATAAAAATGCTGGTATAAATATTTTTAGAACTGCCGAAAATGTAAACCTTGATGCCATTGTAGGTTGGAAGAAGGGCAGTGAGAAACATAATTTTTTAGAGGAATATTAATATGAAATTTGTATCGTGGAATGTAAATGGACTTAGAGCCGCACTTAAAAAGGGCTTTATGGACTTTTTTAATGAGCATAATGCAGATATTTATGCGTTACAGGAGATAAAATTATCTGAAGGTCAGCTTGAACTTGACCTTCCTGGATATTTTCAATACTATAATTTTGCAGAGAAGAAGGGTTATTCCGGTACTGCAATTTTTACGAGACTTGAGCCTTTAAATGTAACCTATGATATGGGGATTGAGGAGCATGATAGGGAAGGACGTGTAATAACGTTAGAGTATGAGGACTACTACTTTGTTACAGTCTATACTCCAAATTCTCAAAGGGGACTTGCAAGGCTTGACTATAGAATGAAATGGGAGGACGATTTTAAGGAGTACCTTTTAAAATTAGATAGTATAAAACCAGTTATACTATGTGGGGATTTAAACGTTGCCCATAATGAAATTGACATTGCAAATCCCGCGTCTAATAGAAAAAATGCAGGATTCTCTGATGAGGAAAGGGAAAAATTTTCAATTCTTTTAGAAAGTGGATTTACAGATACCTATAGGTACTTCTATCCAGATAAGACAGAGAGTTATACTTGGTGGAGTTACTTTGCCAAGAGTAGAGAGAGAAATATTGGTTGGAGAATTGATTACTTCGTTGTAAGTAATAGATTTATAAGTAGTGTGGAAGATGCGCTGATTCATCCAAGTGTACTTGGTTCGGATCACTGTCCAGTGGAACTAATATTAAAATAAGGAGGTAGTATGGATAACTTACTTAGTCAAAAAATCGACGAAAACTTTTACTATATTGGAGTAAATGACAGATTAACCCATAAATTTGAGGGAATGTGGCCAATTCCAGATGGTGTTGCCTACAATTCATACCTTGTAAAGGGAAAGGCAAATATTCTAATCGACACAGTTAAATTAAATACTATAACAGTTTTTCTTGAAAGACTATCTGATACCCTTGATGGAGAGGATTTAGACTATATTATTATAGACCATGTTGAGCCAGACCACAGCTCTGGACTAACTACAATAATGGATAAGTATCCAAAGGCAAAAATAGTATGTAATAAGAGAACTGTACAATTTTTAGACAACTACTACGGCATAAAAGAGGACAAGTTAATAATAGTTTCTGACGGAGAGACAATAGAACTTGGAGATAAAAAATACACCTTCTATTTAACACCGATGGTACACTGGCCAGAGTCTATGGTTTGCTACGAAGAGGAGACGGGAATTCTATATTCACAGGATATCTTCGGAGGTTTTGGTACACTAGACGGAGCAATATTTGACGACCAAATAGACTTTGACGACCAATACCTAGACGAAACTACAAGGTACTATATAAACATAGTTGGAAAGTATTCTAAACAGGCACTAGCTGCATTAAATAAGCTAGCAGGATTAAAAATCAATATGATCTGTCCAGACCATGGCCCAATTTGGAGAAAGGACCCTTTAAGAATAGTTGATCTATATACAAGACTTGCAAAACAGGAGACTACAGATGGAGTAATAATCGTATACGGATCAATGTATGGAAATACAGAGAGAATGGCAGAGGCAGTAGCACAGGGAGTAGTAGAAGGTGGAGTAGGAGTAGTAAAGATTAGCGACATAACCAAGATAGATATGTCCTATATACTATCAGACACTTGGAAGCACAAGGGAGTAATTTTAGGCTCATGTTCCTACGACAACGACATTTTCCCACCAATGGACAATTTATTAAATGATCTAAAGCACCAAAAAATGAAGAACAATATTTGGGGAGTATTTGGTTCTTATTCATGGTCTGGTGGAGCTATGAAGAGACTAAAGGGTTTTATTGAGGACCAAAAACTAGATTGTATAGATATAATGCCAGAGGTACAAGGAGCTGCAAATTCAGATGAAATTGCACAACTAAAGGAACTTGGAAGAGAAATGGCAAGAAGAATACTTGAGGATAAGAAGTAATGAAAGTAGGAGATAAACACAAAAAAACTGTGGAGGTAGTATTTGAAAATACAGCAGCCGCTGTGGGCAACCCTGGTTTTGAAGTATTCTCCACTCCGGAAATGCTACTACTAATTGAAATGACCTGTAAGGAAATGACAGACGCTTCTGTTGGCAAGGGAAGTGTAGGAACCTATATAGATATGAAACATAAGGGCGCAACTCCAATAGGAATGCATGTAACCTGTGAAGTTGAATTAATAGAGATGGAAGGAAGTAAACTTACCTTTAGCGCAAAATTATACGATGAATTAGAAGAGGTAGGCTCCGCAAAACATGGAAGGTATTTAACCGACCTTGATAAATTTATGGAGAGGACAAAAGCTAAGAAAGAAAAATTTAAGAATTTATAAAAGATGCCGTAGAAATACGGCGTTTTTTTTCAAACATTTTTAATTCAGTTGTATATTCGTAATTCATGGTAGGGCGTCGGGCGTCCCCGCCCGACCCGCGGGGAGAGGGTTACCTAGAACAATTTTACGAAGGATACCAAGAAGTCCCCGCCCGACCCGCGGGGAGAGGGTGTCGGTACCGTGAAATAGATATGTATTAAAATATATGTAACGTAATATCATTGGTATTGTGGAATGGATTGGCAACATAACAAGAAGGATATTTAACTTCGAAAAACTTTTTCGAGATATTTTAAATTGTGAGTTTGAAAAATTCAAACCTATAAAATTTATTATAGAGATGCTGTAGAGATACGGCATTTTTTTCGAACATTTTTAATTCAGTTGTATATTCGTAATTCATGGTAGGGCGTCGGGGCCCCGCCCGACCCGCGGGGAGAGTGCATCGGTACAATGGAATATATTTGCATTGCAAAATTTTTTCGAATTCCAATTTTATAAAACACCGGCACAACAAAACTAAGGGGAGAAATAACGCAGTTTCTCCCCTTGTCCCCCTTAAAATAAATAAATAAACTTTTAGATTAAAGCCTATAATATTTGCCGCCACACCCTATTTTTTTCGGAATAACATTCCTAGAAATAGAATTAACAAATAGATTTAAACCCTATGTAAAATCTTTGTAAACAGGCATTTCTTCCCATATTCTCCCCAATTTATAGGGTAATATGTAGGTAGGAGGTATATATGAGAAAATTTAGAATACTATTTATGCTTCTTGCATTACTACTTGTGGGATGCGGCCAGAATAATAATGGAGGAAAAGAGGCAACCAGTTCTGGAGATTTTTCTGCTGGAAATGGTATGGAGTTAAAAATTGTTGCTGGTTCTGAATTAAAGGAGTTAGAACCAATTATAGAGGACTATGCTGTTAATAACCGTATTAATATTTCTATTGATTACAAGGGTTCTCTAGATATTATGAGAATGCTTCAACATGGAGAGATGGAATACGACGGAGTATGGCCGGCTAATTCCATGTGGCTCTCTATGGGAGATACTAAAAAGCTACTTAAACATGAAAAGACTACCTCAATTACACCAATAGTTTTTGGAATAAAAAAATCTAAAGCTGAAGAACTTGGTTTTGTTGGCAAAGAGGTTTTCGTAAGGGATATTATGGACGCCATTAGTGAGGGTAAACTAAAATTTGCAATGAACAGTGCTACACAGTCCAACTCTGGAGCCAGTGCATACCTTGGATTTTTAAACTCCCTTGACCCAATAGAGGGTGGTTTAACTATTGAGGACCTTGAGGATAAAAAACTACAAGAGGATATTAAACTCCTTCTCTCTGGAGTAAATAGGTCCTCTGGTTCATCTGGTTGGTTAAAGGATTTATTTCTAACTGGTGAATACGACGCAATGGTTAACTACGAAACTATGATGATTCAGGCAAACCTTGAGTTTATAAAAAGAGGAGAAGAACCAATTTACATTATCTATCCTCGTGACGGACTTACCTTTAGCGACTCGCCCCTTGCCTATGTGGATAAGGGGGATAGTAAAAAGGAAGAGGCGTTTTTAAAATTTCAAGACTATATTTTAAGTGATGAGGCTCAAAAGAAGATTATGGCAACTGGAAGGCGAGATGCCTTTAATACAGTTACAGGTAATGAAGAAATTTTTAATAAGGACTGGGGAATTATTACTGACGAAATTCTTACAGCTACTCCTCTGCCACAGCCTGATGTTATAAATACTGCCCTTTACCTTTACCAATCCTCCTTTAAAAAACCATCCTACACCGTATATATTTTAGACTACTCCGGTTCTATGGAAGGGGATGGAAATTACCAATTGGTAAATGCACTTTATGAGGTACTAATTCCTGCTAGGGCTAAGTCCAATTTACTTCAGGGTACTGAAAAGGACATAACCTATTTTATTCCCTTTGAATCTAAAATTAGAAATACCATTGTTGCAAGGGGAAATGGGGAGGAACTAGAGAGGGCTTATGAAGAAGTAAAGGCTCTAAAACCAAATGGGGGTACTAAACTCTACAAGGCTTTAGAATTTGCCCTAGAGGAGATTTCTAAGGAGGATTTAACTGGATATAGTCCAGCAATTGTAATCCTATATGATGGAATGACTAATGACGGTAGAAATAAGGGAAGGGTTAGAAAATTATACGAGAAGATGGGTTTAGATATACCAATTTTTTCCATTGCAATGGGCGAAGCAGATATGAGGGATTTAGAGGAGATTGCTTCTTGGTCAAGGGCTAGGGTCTTTAATGGAAAAGGCGACCTTATTTCCGCATTTAAAGACGTTAAAGGATATAATTAGGTGAGATGATGAAGGGTGAATTCAAAAGAACTGCTCTGTCCCTAATAATAGCTTTAGGATTTTTTGGAGTTCTATTTGCAATATTAAAGTGGAATTTTTTCGTGGCGGTTCTTCTTAGTATGGGAGTATTTTTTGGAGTTTACCTTGTATATATTCCTAGGAAGAAGTTTATGGACCTAGACGTTCTTACTTCAAAACTTGATGCAGATATGATTGAACTCTATACCCAAAGTATTAATCAGCTAGAGGATATGGAAATTACCAGTAGGGAAATTTCAGATATAGATGTAAAAACTAGAATAGAGAGATTAACTGAAACTGGTTACAGAATAATTAGATATATTAACGAAAACCCTGGAGCGCTTTCAAGACATCAGACATTCTTTAGATATTATTTAAAAAGTGCCGATGACATTGTAAGTAATTTTTCCAAGATAGAAGATATTGGAGTTTCTCCAAAGGCTCAAGTGGAATTAAAGGACAATACAATTAATTCCCTTGATCTACTTAATGAAGTATTTTTAAGGCAACTAGATAAGTACCACGAATCGGGGCTAATTGAAATAAAATCAGAAAGAGAACTCCTAGAGAATACTATCTCCATGGGTGATGAGTATAGGAGAGATAGATGAAGAAAAGTTTAATAACTGGATTTATAATACTACTACTTGTAGTAGTTGGAGCTGGATGATACTCCTACCTTAGAAGTTCTTCCCCAAGGGATACCTTTGTAAAGGGACTAATTGGCGGAGAGAAAATAGGACTTGTAGAGGACGAGGAGTTTAAAAAACTGGCAAAGAAAAAATATGGACTTACCCTAGATTATAGAAAATCAGGTTCCTTTGATATGGTAAGAGGTTCCTATGAAAATGAGGACTACTTATTTCCATAAAGTCAGTTGGCAGAGGAGCTGTTTAAAAATAATGGAGGTAAATCTACAAAGAGTGAAATAGTTTTTAATACACCAATAGTAATTTACTCATGGAAGCCAATAGTGGACAGTTTAAAAAAGAATAATATTGCCTATGAAAAGGACGGAGTAAACTATGTAAATATGTCCTCCCTTGGAGAGATGATGAGGGACGGAAAAAATTGGCAAGATATAGGAGTAAATCTCTATGGAAATTTAATAATAAAGACGACGGATCCAAATGAGTCCAACTCGGGAAATATGTTTTTAGGACTACTGGCAAATGCATTAAATGGAAATAAACCAGTAACAAAATCAGATGTAGGTACAATATCCCAGGATTTAAAAAAGATATACACAAATATAGGGTATATGGAAAGTTCCTCAAAGGATATTTTCACCCAGTACCTTCATCAGGGGATGGGAGCATATCCAATGATAGCAGGGTATGAAAATCAGCTACTGGAGTTTTCAGTAGAGGAGCCGGGAATATTTGACAGGGTAAAGGACAATATAGTAATTCTCTATCCCGACCCAACAGTATGGTCCAGCCATATATTTATAAGTTTAAATGACAAGACAAATATAGCAATAGATGTATTTAAGGACAAGGAAATTCAAGAACTATCTTGGAAGCGCCATGGATTTAGAACCATAGTAAGTGGCGCAGAGGAAGGTGGATTTTCAGTAAAAGGCTTGGCAAAGGAAGTAAATAGTATAATGCAAATGCCATCTATAGAAGTAATGGAAGAGCTAATGAGAGCAATAAAGTAGGGGGAAATATGTCAGAATGAAATTTAGATGACTTAATGAATAGCAGCGAGGAAACACAACCAGTAAGTACGGAACTTGTAATAAGAGAGGTAAATGAAAAAGTAGATAGAATTTCGCCAGAGGACAGGGAGAAAATTGAGAAGATAAAAAACGATATAGACGTTAGAAATTCACAAAAGACATTGCTCTATGCGGAAGAGCCACAGAGAAGTATAGCATCCTTCTCCGATTCAATACTAGGTCAGGTTAGAAATAAGGACTCGGGGATAATTGGAGACCAGATGAGAGAACTTTTAGCAGAGGTAAATGACTTTAATGTGGATCTAAATAGTGGAGGCGGATTTTTAGACAACCTACCATTTGTAAAACTTGTACGAAACAAAATAGAGGGTCAACTTAGAAAGTATGAAACATTAGAAAAACAGGTAAACCTAGTACAGTCAAAGTTAGAGGTATCACAAAAGGAACTGTTAAAGGATATAGGAATGTTTGACAACCTATATAACCAAAATCTAAATTTCTTTAACGAACTAAACCTCTACATAGTAGCGGGAGAGGAAAAAATAGAAATCTATCGTAATGAAACCATACCAAGATTAAGAACAGAGGCAGAAAATTTACCAGAGGAAAAAAACAGATGGGTCTACAAGCGGTAAAGGACTTTAGCGATATGGTAGATAGATTTGAGAAAAGGGTATTTGATTTAAAAACCTCAAAGACCATAGCAATACAAACTGCGCCACAGATAAGACTAATACAAAATAACGACAAGGCACTGGTAGAAAAAATATCCGATACAATAAATTCAGTAATACCAATTTGGAAGAGTCAAATAGTAATAGCAGTAGGACTAGCAAAACAACAGAAGATAGTGGATTTAGACAAGTCCGTATCAGACGCAGTAAACGAGGGATTAAAACGAAATGCAGATATGCTAGAACAGACCACAATAGACGTAGCAAAACAGGCACAGAGAAGTACAGTAGATGTATCAACGCTAAAACACGTAAACGATAGACTAATAAACACAATAGAAAAGACATTGGAGATACAAAAACAGGGCAAGGAAAATAGGATAAAGGCAGAGCAGGAATTACTACAAATTAAAGCAAACTTAAAAGAAGCAGTAACAAGGTCAATACAATAAAACACAATAAAAAATCGGGGTACCTTTACGGGAACCCTAGAGTGAAAACAAAATAAATAGAGGTTTGATTTTTCAAACTCACTATTTATATAATACATCATTAAAGATTTTCGAAAATAACTATTTTAATAATAGTAATAATATTCCCGCCCACATTATTTTCGAGGTAAAGGCTTAAAAAAATTCCATGTTTGAGCGAAGCGAGTTTGGAATTTTTAGTATTTGCCGAGAAAATTTTCATTTAGTATATACTGCCCCCTAAATTGTAGTGATCCTCTAAACCTGGACACGGATAAGGGGATTTTAAAATGAAAAAATCAGTCCTAAAGAGAAATAAAAAATTTGTAAGGAAATGAAGAAGGGTATGGTCGTAAATATCTATCAGAAAAATATGCCACATCTAATGCACTACCAACGACGGGGTATTTTTTATCAGAATTTAGAAGAAGATGGATTAATGAAATCCAAGTCTAATACAAATACTGCGAAGAATTTATACTTGCTGTATTTAACTATAGGAAAATATATAATTTATTATATAGAGAAACGGCAAAATATTTTAATATTAGAAATTTCTAAAAATGAATAATAGGCGCAAATTCTATTCTAAAAAATACTCCAATAATTCACAAATTTAATCTTAACAAAAAGTTTTGACGTTTTTTCCACACTGTTGATGGAGGATATGCTTTTGACATTAATAAGTCAAACCCTCTTTGAGGAGTTTTTTATACAACACTTTAAGTACTAATGATACAATATAGTAAAATCACAAGGGGAGGAAAATATGTATAACTTTGATGAGAAGATAAATAGAACTGGTACAAATGCAATGAAGCTTGAAGGATATAAGTCCTATATTTTTCATGCAGACGATTCAATGGTTCTTCCATTTTCCAACGAGGAATTTATCCATATGTGGGTTGCTGATATGGAATTTGCCGTTGCGCCAGAAATTATAGATGCAATTAGAGATAGACTAGATAGAAAAATACTTGGCTATACTTCAAACTATGATGATTCACTTTTTAACGCCCTTAATTCTTGGTGTAAAAAGAGGTACGACTGGGAGATAAAAAAAGAGGAACTTGTAACTTCTGATGGAGTTATTCCTGCATTGGAAAGACTATTTCAATTTATACTTGATGAAAATAGCCTTGCCCTATTTAATACTCCAGCCTATGGTCAATTTTCCCTTGCTGCAGATAGGGTTAATAGAAAGTATATTACCAGCGATTTAATTAAGAATGATGACGGAACTTACGATATAGATTTTGAGGACCTAGATGAAAAAATGGGAAGGGAAGATGTAAAACTTTTTATTCTCTGCTCGCCTCATAACCCTATAGGAAGGGTATGGTCTGAAGATGAGCTTAAAAAACTTGCAGAACTAATAGAAAAACACGACCTATGGGTAATTTCTGATGAGATTCACTGCGATTTAAGAAGGAGAAATGCACCGCGTCATATACCTCTAGCAAAAGTAATGGCAAATTATAAAAAGATAGTAACCTGTATGGCAGCCTCAAAGACTTTTAACCTAGCAGGTCTTCAGGAATCCTCTATATTAATTTCAGATGAAGGGCTAAGAAATAAGTGGAAAAATTCCTACATGGGTCTATTAAATCCCCTTAGCCACGAGGGAACTATTGCAGCCTATACAAAAGGTGAACCTTGGCTTGAAGAGCTTACCGATTATTTAGATGAGAATTTTAAAACTATGAATGAATTTTTTAAAGAGCATCTTCCAAAGGCAGTAGTAACTCCATCAGAGACTACCTACCTTGGTTGGGTTGACTTAAAGGAATATTTTAGCGAGGACGAGGATATTGAAATGTTCTTTGCAGAAGTTGCAGGCGTACTACTAGAAGGGGACAAGACTTTTGTAGATAATGCTAGTAGAATGATAAGGCTAAATTTAGCTTGTCCAAGGGCGTACCTACTAGAGGGTTTAAATAGAATAAGGGATTCAATTTTAGAAAAGTAATAAAAATGAGCAGTAACAGTCTGCTCATTTTTTTCTATTTATTTTCTTCAGCATACTTTTTTGCAGCATCTCTTACCCAGCCAAGTCTGCCATCATCTATATTTGTAGGTACTGTACAATCTGCCCCAAGCATTATACCAACTTGGCCCGCTTCATCTAAAATTCTAAATACCTCTTCCTCAACCTCTTCTCTACTACCTTTTGCAATTACTCCAGATTGTTGAAATCCTCCAAAAACAGGTCTACCTTTAAAGAGTTTTTTTCCTTCACTTAAACTTACCCCTTCTGCAAAAACAGCCCAATTATACGCAGCTGCATCATAATCGGCAAAGGTCTCTAAATGATTTGGCTTACTCATATATCCACAAATATGGAGCGTATTCATAGAGGATTTTTTATTTGCCCTTTCTAAAATATACTTATCAGCAGGTGAAAAAATCCTTCGATACTGTTCAGGTGGGAAGAAGTCCTTTTGATTATTTACTGAAAAATATATTCCATCAATTCCCACTTCATCAAAAAGCCTGTCGTTAAAATCTGCAACTTCCTTTGCAATTCTATCTACACATTTTTTAAAGATAACTTCATCTTCATCAATTAATTTTTTTATCTTACTCTCCATAAATGATCCACCGGTCATTAGATTTCCTATTCTAGCAAAATTTGTCCTTAAAATATATGCTGGTGCAAAACTTGTAAATAGTATTGGGGCTTCATTTCCTGCATAAATTTCCTTTACCCTACTTGCAAGTTCTAAAGACTTCTTTTGCCACAGGGAATTTACTCCTTGGGGCTTTACATTTTCTAAATCATCTGTCCTTTTTACCTTTCCCATTTCAAGAGGCATAATCATTAGGGAATCATTCATAATTTTAATAAGGTCTGGGTCAAATTTTTTCAATGCAGTTCTATGACCTTCAATATTTTTTTCAAATACATCTGGTTTAGTTAAACCCTGGTTCATATTGTACAACATACGCTCATCTAAAAAGTGATGGTAAAAGGCTACGGGAACTCTATCTACTTCTTCATTTTTTAAAAATTTTTCAATTCTATCTCTCTTATTCATAATGCCCCCTTTAAATTTAACTATAGTATAAATATAGTATCCAAAAAAGGCGAGGAATAATTTCCTCGTCTATTATTTTTTGGATTTTTAATCCTTAATTTATTTTCCTACCTTAGACATAACGGAGTCTATTTTTTCTGAAAGAGTATGTTCTGCATCTCTTCTATCGTCAATTTTTATTACGGTGTAAACTCTACTTACTCCCTTATTAAATACACTCTCCTGCATTTTTCTAACGGCGGAAAATAAATGGTCTATATCTCCCTGTAAAACTGTACCCATTGGATTTAACTGGGCAGTTATTTTTGGATCGTCCTTTATTATTTCATAGGCACCTGCAATATATTCGCTTACACTGGTTTTTTCTGTACCTATTGGTACAAGAGTTAGTTCTAAAACTGCGATAATTCCTCCTATTTTACTCTAGGTAAATCTAATCCAAGATTTTCACAGAGTATTCTAATAATTATTACAATGACTGACGTACCAATCATAAGATGGTCAATATTAAAATGGTGGTAGAATACTAGAAAGAAAACTGTACCTAGTAGAGATGCAACTGCATAAATCTCCTCTTTAAAAATTAGAGGTGTTTCATTTGAAAGCACATCTCTTATAATTCCTCCACCTATTCCAGTTACCATTCCTACAAAAATCAGTAAAAATTTTCGTTCATATCCAAGTTCAACTGCCTTTGAAATTCCAATAGATGTAAAAGCTCCAAGACCTACTGCATCCATTATAAGTATTAATTTTTGATAGAGATGATAAGCTCTATGGTCAAAGGAGAAAATTTTAAAATAAAATACTCCAAATATAATTAGGGACGTTACAACTGCAAGGGCAGTCATATTTGAACTTTTAAACATACTTGGCGGAATTATACCAAGGACTAAATCCCTAATAAGTCCACCTCCAAGGGCAGTTATAACTCCAAGTACCATTACTCCAAAAATATCCATTTGTTTTCTAATTCCAAGTATTGCACCAGAAGAGGCAAAGGCAATTGTACCAATAATTTCTAAAATAAAAGCTATTTCGTCGTAGGTCATAGTTCTAATAGCACCTCATGAAGATCTTTAACAGTAGGGGCAATTATTTTACAACCTGCATTTTCAAGCTCATCCCTACTTCCAAAACCATATAGCACTCCAATGGAAGTAATGGAATTTTCCTCTGCTCCTACTACGTCATTTTTTCTATCACCAACCATGTAGGTTTTTTCCTCTCTGCACATATTATCTAAGACGTATTTTATAACATCTCCCTTTTCAACGCGAGTACCGTCAAGTAAACTTCCGCCAATAAATTTAAAGTACTGGTCCATTTTAAAATGCTCTAAAATCATTTTAGCATGCTCCTCCGGTTTTGAGGTTGCAACTCCAAGGGTATGTCTACTGGAAATATCCTCAAGTAGTTCTATCATTCCATCGTAGGGAATATTTTCATACATCCCCTTTCTTCCGTAGTACTCTCTAAAAATATCTATGGTCTTTCTTGCCTCATCTTTCCTATATCCAATATTCTTAAAGGAAGTTGTAAGAGGTGGTCCAATAAATGTACGTAGTATTTTTTTATCTACTGGCTTAAATCCCATCCTATCAATTGCGTACTCAAGTCCCTTTACAATTCCCTCCTCAGAATTTGTAATA
>CAYFUL010000020.1:20961-26189 GCA_964346375.1 uncultured Peptoniphilaceae bacterium | reverse complement strand
TTACAAGCCGCATAAAAAAACGGATTAAAAGTCCGGGTTTAAGGGTTCACATCACCTCTCGCTCGCTAAATGAAAGTTTTCTCGGCAAAGGCTAAAAATTCCAAACTCGCCTTCGGCTCAGACATGGAATTTTCTTAACGCCTTTACCTCGAAAAATGTGTAGGAGGGTAATATTATTATAATTAGAAAATTTTTCTACTAGCGATTCAAGGAATAGTTACATTTCTACAAGCATTATTAAATAAGATTGCAAAATTAAAATATAAACAAACCCAGAACATTTCTGGGTTTATCTTTGCTCTGAGGCACTCAATCCTTTATAATAGTTCCAGAATTTTCTGGGTCATTTGTATTTAATATTTTTATTGGAATATTTTTACTTCTTACTGGTGCAATTGCGTCCTCTTGGTACACTTCTGCGCCAGATTCTATTATTTCCTCTAGCTCTGTGTAATTTAATTTCTCTATTGTTCTTGCACTTGGGTCCTTACTTGGATCTGATGTCATTATTCCATTTACATCTGTCCAATTTTCATAGACCTTTGAATCTAGGGCATAGGCGATTAAACTTCCCGTATAGTCGCTTCCTCCTCTATTAAAGGTTATTATCTCTCCATCATGTCCTATTCCATAAAATCCCGGCACTACTGCCTTTATATTCTTTCCAATTTTTTCTCTTATGGAACTGGTGGTACTCTCTAAATTTACCTTTCCATTACTGTCAAATTTGATTAAATCTACTGCGTCTATAAATTCATATCCTAAGTACTTGGCTAAGAGTTTTGCGTTTAGATATTCTCCTCTACTTACTATAAAATCTGGGGAGTCTGAATTTTTTATCTCCTCAAATACTTCCCTTAGCTCCTCTTCCCAAAATTCCACTAGATTTAAATCCTCGGCTATGGTGTAGAAGCGCTGAACTAATTTTTCCAGTTGATTATCTCTAAAATTCTCCTGTATTTCTAAATCTTCTATTACTGAATTAATTATCTTCTTTACATCTTCTATCTTCTTGTTTTTCTTCGATATTTCTATTAGCTCGTCGGTTACCTTTGTATCTGTTGCAAATCTTCTTCCTGGTGCAGATACTACTATTACATCTCTGTCATCCTTTGAGAATACTATTTTCTTTACCTTTGCAAATTGATTTGCATCTTTTAATGAGGTTCCTCCAAATTTTGATACGCTCTTGCCTTCAATTGAGTCTATTACAAATGGCGTCTCTTGATATACACAGTAGTTTATCCAATTTGAAAAGAATAGATTTCCTGCAGATCTCCATCTTATTTTTATCTCCTTCTTCGGATCATTGTCCTCGTAATAGTTTATTGGGGGATCTATTTTTAAGGAGTTGGATATATCTCTAATGTATTCGTTGTGGAGAGTGTCCTTATCATATTCCCAGTGACCGAAATTAAATACAAATCTATGGTCCTTGGTAGTTACTAGGGTTACTCCCGTATCCTCTCTTGACGCTAAGACTTCAAGGTCTGGTACTTTACTAAACTCCTCTATTGGTACATATGTGTGCCTTGAGGTGGGGATTAAAAATGTATCGTCAAAGCCTTTTATTATTTTATTCTCCTTTAGCTTATCAAATTCAAATACCCCAAATATTTTCCCGTCGGAAACTCTATGGTCAATGTTGTAGTAGTAGTGTAATGCTGCTTGGGCAGACCAGCATATAAACATTGTGGAATAGACATTTTCCTTTGCATAGTCAAATATTGTTTTCATTTCGTCCCAGTACTTTATGTCTTCGTAGTCAATGGTTTCAATTGGCGCTCCTGTTATTATCATGGCGTCATATTTATTGTTTTTTATTTCGTCATAGGTTTTATAAAAGGCATTTAGTCTTTTTATATCTGTATTTCCAGGGTTGTAGGATTCCATTCGAACTAAATCTATATTAAGCTGTAATGCCGTATTGGATAACATCCTTAGAAGTTGAAGTTCTGTTTCCTCTTTTTTTGGCATTAAGTTAACTATTGAGATATTTAGTGGGCGGATATCCTGTTTTGCAGCTGAGGAATCCCTCATTGTAAATATATTCTCTCTCTCCAAAACCTCTTCGACGATTAAGTCCTTTGGTATAATTAACGGCATTACATTTCCTCCTAATTAAAAGCTTGTTCTAAATCACTTATGATATCATCTACGTCTTCTATTCCTACTGATAATCTTATTAGATTTGGTTTTACCCCTTGTTTTAATAACTCTTCTTCACTTAATTGTTTATGGGTCATACTTGCTGGGTGTAGGGCATGAGTTCTTACGTCGGCTACGTGTACTACTAGACTTGCTAATTTTAAATTATTTATCCAGTCCTTTGCTTCCTTTACTCCTCCCTTTATTCCAAAGGCAATTACTCCACTTCCACCTTTTAAATACTTCTTCGCTAGTTCGTAGGATGGAGATGATTCTAAGAATGGATAGTGAACAAATTCTATATCATCGCGACTCTCTAAATACTTTGCAACTTTTAGAGCATTTTCTGAATGGCGCTCTAGTCTTAGGGCAAGTGTATCTATTCCAATATATGTTAGGAAGGCATTTTGTGGGCTAAGGGTATTTCCAAAATCCCTAATTAGTACAACTCTTGCTCTAGTAATATATGCAGCTGGTCCAAAGGCTTCTGTGTAACTTAGTCCGTGGTAAGATGGGTCTGGCTCTGTAATACATGGGAATTTTTCCTTTGTCCAGTTAAATTTTCCTGAGTCAACTATTACACCACCTAGGGCAATTCCGTGACCGTCTAAGAATTTTGAACTGGAGTGAACTACAATATCTGCTCCAAAGTCAAATGGCCTACATAGTACTGGAGTTGCGAAGGTGTTATCTACAATTAGTGGAATATTATGTCTATGGGCAATTTCTGCTGCTCCTTCAATATCCAGTACATCTACTGCAGGGTTTCCAATAGTCTCTCCGTAAACTAATTTTGTATTGTCTTTAATTGCCTTTTCAAGTCCCTCTAAATCATTTACTGGTATAAAAGTACACTCTATTCCAAGTCTTTTTAGTGTAGATGAAAGTAGGTTAAATGTACCGCCGTATAGGTTATTAAAAGCAACTATATGGTCTCCTGCGTCAGCTATGTTTAATATTGCATTTACTGTTGCAGATTGTCCACTTGCAGTTGCTAGAGCGCCAACTCCTCCTTCAAGGGCTGCAATTTTCTTTTCAAATGCATCTACAGTTGGGTTTGCAAGTCTTGTATAGAAAAATCCTGATGTCTTTAAATCAAATAGATCTGATACATCATCTGCATTATCATATTTATAAGTAGTCGCCTGTACAATTGGCACTACTCTTGGTTCACCTTTTTTTGGTTCATATCCTGCTTGTACACAAAGTGTATTTAGGCTAAAGTTATTCTTCTCTGTCATCTTATTCCTCCTAAAATTAAAAAAAGCTTCCGTCCTAGAAAGGACGAAAGCTGAGCTTACGTGTTACCACCTTAATTCTCCGTTACTTCACAATAACAGACTCTTCGAGTACTATCATACTCTATCGCTGTAACGGGCAATCCCGTAACTGTCTAAATATCGACAGAAACTCTAAAAAGACCATGTTCTCCAATCTTCATTCTACTTCTTTCACCAAACGAAGCTCTCTGTAATCATTCCAAAAGGGTACTCTTCTTTTTCAACGAGTTTGTTTTATGTTGGATTCATATTAACACCTACTAAATTTTATGTCAACAACTTTTTTGAAAATTATTTCGTAGAATAATTTACTGGGTATAGTATCTATAAGATTTTACAATAATTACACTAAGTTTTTAAATTTCAGCAGTTTGGAATGGCTCATATTATTGGACTTGTAGTTATGATTTTAGGGGCAGTATTAATTTACAAGTATAGGAGAGAACTTAGGGAGAATAAAAAGCTATACGGCATAGTTAAAGTTCTTCTATGTGGAGTGATGTTTTTACAACAGAGTTCATTTTGTACTTCTACTTTGCTGGACAGTAAAGGATTTTGCAAATGGACTTCCTCTTTTCACCTGTAGAGTTGCCCTCTATACTTCCTTTTTTGGAATCCTATTTAATTCAGATAGGCTAAAGGCAGTTACAGTTTACTGGGGTATGATTGGGGGAGTACTACCAATGATTTTCCCAGACCTTCAGCCCTACAGTTTTCCCCATGTAATGTACGTAAGCTTTTTTATTACTCATATTTCCATCTTTTGGTGTTCACTACTATTTATTTTCGTAGAGGGTTATAGTTTTAATAGAGATGGTATTAGTTTTATGTACAAGTTTGCAAATATTATTCTGGTAATTAGTTTTATTGCAAATTTAGCTTTCAATGCAAATTATGCCTACTTAATGAGAAGTCCAATTATGGGAGATTTAATTGGAAGGCTACCATATCCACTATACCTTGCCATTGCAATATTTATTTATAATATTAGCCTTTGGGTAATGTACTGTGTAGGTTGGAGTTTAAAAAATAAGGAGACGAATCGCCTCCTTGATAAATTAATTGAACCTATTATGATGAACTTATAGTTTTTAAAACTTCTACTGTCCTTTCAATTTCTTCGAAAGTATTAAAAGTGGAGAAGGAAAATCGAACCATGCCCCTATTTTTTGTACCCATGGCAGTATGAAGTAGGGGAGCGCAGTGGGCGCCGGCTCTCGTTGCAATTTGCTTCTCCCAAAGTTTTTCGGCTAGAGCGGAAGAGGAATAGTCCAATAAATTTAGGGACACTATTGGAACTGAAGATTGATTTTTAAAGTAGAGGGTTATGCCCTCTATTTTTTTTACCTCCTCAAGGAAGTAATTTTTAAGAGAGGACAATTTTTCTACGACCCTTTCCATTTTGTACTCCTCTAAATATTCTACTCCTGCTCGCAGTCCAATATTTGAGTGAACATTTAAGGTACCATATTCAAAAATATCTGGTAAAAAATTTGGCTGAGTTTTTTCGTAGGAATTTATTCCACTTCCACCGGTAAATACCTGCTCCGGTAAAAAATCTCCAATAAATAATAGTCCTCCCGTTCCCTGTGGACCATAGAGGGATTTATGCCCTGTAAATCCATAGACCATATTGGGATAATTTCTCCTATTAAATTCTGTAATAGTAGTTCCTGCCCCTTGGGCTCCGTCTACAATTAGTAGAAGATTATGGCGAAGGCAAAAATCGTAAACGGTATCCATATCTGTGGCGATACCACTTACATTTGAGCATTGGGTAATTACAAATCCAACAGTATC
>CAYFUL010000020.1:13747-20951 GCA_964346375.1 uncultured Peptoniphilaceae bacterium | reverse complement strand
TGGAGTATCACTTATTACTCCATTTTCATCTACTGGTAAAAATGACAGACTTCCTCCTCTACTTTCAAACTGGTAGAGTGGACGAAGTACAGAGTTATGCTCTGCAACAGATGTAATAATATGTCCGTCGTTAAAAAGTCCACGTATTGCTAAATTTAATCCAGTAGTTACACTTGAAGTAAGTACGATTTTTAAAGGGTCCACTTTAAAAAAGTTACCAAGGGCAAGGCGAGTTCTATAAATTTCTTCAAGGGCATTAGTTGAAAAATCATGGGCGCCCCTTGAAGGATTGCCTATTATTCCAGAATCTATTGCCTTAAAAACCTCTTGGGCTACTTTTTTTGGCTTTATAGCAGTTGTAGATGCGTTGTCTAAGTAAATCATTCTACCACCCTGTAAGAAATTCCTTCCCCATCTAAAATTTCTCTAATCTTTCCACAATCCTCTTCTAAAATTTTTAATGCCAGTCCACATTCAGAGTCTATCTCTGGAGGAAGGGGAATAAATTTTACGCCAGTAATATCCTTTAGCAGAAATTTCGCCTTCATGGCAATATTTGCAGAAGGGAATCGAAAAATTAACATGGCTTTACAACTTTATAGTCCTTCATAAGGGAGAAAATCTTGTACATATTAGTTACTCCGCCGATTTTTAAGGACTCCTTTAAATTATAGTAGTCTAAACAAAGACCACAGGATAGTATTTCTGCTCCATTTTCAATTAATTTTAGTAGATCATCTTCTACATTTTTATTTTCTACTACAACTTTTACTCCTGTGTTGTAAAAAATAATGTACTTTGGAGGAGTTTCATCTTCCCTAAGTGCATAGATAAAATTTTCAAGAAGGGTCTTTGAAAATTCCTCATCTCCCACTCCCATCATCTCTGAAGAAATTACGACAATGTACCCGTCATTTTTTTCCTCTAAAATATTTTCTCCACTAGAATTTTTTTTAAGCTTTACTGCAAAATCATCCTTTGAAAATTCTTCCACTTCTACATCAAAAAAAAGTTCCGCCGCCATCTTAGATAGATTTTCAGTAGCAGTTAAATTATCAACCCTTACCAAAACTTCCTCTAGGTTTTCTGAATTAATTGCCTTTTTAGTCATAATAACTGGCCTTGGACAGGCATAACCTCTTGCGTCGATTTCCTTCATACAATTTCAACTCCTATTTCATCTTCTCTAGCACCAATATATCCAATAATGGATGCCTCAATATTGTCATCAATAAGTTTTTTTAAAGCCTCCTCTGCAAATTCACCAGGTATTGCAGCGAGAATTCCTCCAGAGGTTTGTGGGTCATATAGAACTTCCTCTAGTGCCTTGTCATTAGTTAACATACTAACTCTATTTTCGTAGGCACGTCTATTTCGCTGTCCTCCCGCTGTGTATAAAAATTCCCTTGCTGCATTTTTTGCTCCCGGTAGTATTTTTATAGACTTGGAATCAATTAGGGTAGTGAAATTTTCTCCTACCATTTCTAACAGATGACCTATTAATGAAAAACCAGTAACATCTGTAACAGATGATAGGGGATAATTTTTTAGTATATCCATGGAATACTTGTTTAACTTCTCCATGGATTTAACTGCGCCAAGATAGTCCTTTTCAGAAATTTCTCCAACGGAAAATCCATTACAGAGTAAACTCACTCCAAGGGGCTTCGTTAAAATTAAGTAGTCTCCCAAATTTGGAGTATTATTTCTATAAATTTTTTCTGGATGAACCTTTCCAATTGCAGAAAGTCCATATTTAATTTTGCCATCGTGAATTGAATGGCCGCCACTTAAAGTTGCCCCGGCTTCCTCTACAATTTCTGCGCCGCCTTTTAAAATCTCCTCAAGAATTTTTAAATCCTCTCCTTCAGGAAAGCAGACTATATTTAATGCACTTACAGGCTCCGCTCCCATAGCGTATATATCACTAAGGGCATTTGCAGCGGCAATTCGACCGAAGCTCCTTGGATCCTCTACCATAGTTGGGAAAAAATCCAAGGTAAAAACCATTGCAACCTCATCATTTATTTTAATAATACTTGCGTCCTCGTTACCTTCAAATCCTACAAGTACATCATCTCGTTTTAGAATACTAATATTTTTTAAAATCTTTCCAAGGTCACCTGGACCTATTTTTGCGTTACAACCTCCGCATACATCTAATTTCATAATTCACCTCTACTCATTTTATCAAATTTGATATAATTGTACTATGTTTAAGGGAATTGATTATATTGAAACGAAAAAATTTAAGAAGCCAATTTTTATAGATCTTCGTAGCGAAGGGGAGTTTTTAGAGGCAACTATACCTGGAAGTATAAATATGCCTGTACTAAGTAACGAGGAGAGAAAAATCGTAGGTACAGTATATGTAGAGGGAGATGTAGAACGTGCCAAGGTACTTGGGGTAGGATTTATGTCTAAAAAATTAGATGACTACTATAAAAAAATCTCTCATCTATCCCACGAGGGAGAGGTTGTATTATTTTGTTCAAGAGGAGGATATAGGTCCACAGTATTTTTTAACCTACTAAAGAGTTTAGGTCAAAAGGTATATAAGTTAAATTTTGGATACAAGGGTTATAGAAGATATATTATTGAAAGTTTAGAAGAGGAGTACGAGAGATTTAATTTTGTAAATTTAAAGGGATATACGGGATGTGGAAAGACGGAGATTTTAAAACGCCTTGAAAAAGTTGCACAAGTACTCGATTTAGAAGGACTTGCAAATCACAGGGGATCCTCCCTTGGCCATGTTGGAATGGAGCCACAACCAAGCCAGAAGATGTTTGAGAGTTTAATTTACGAAAAGCTAGAGAGTTTTTCAAATGGAATTGTATTTGTAGAATCGGAGAGTACGAGAATTGGAAGTCTAATCGTACCCAAAAAGCTCTACGACGCATACACCTACTCTAAGGACCAGGTACTGGTAAATTCGCCAATGGAATATAGAGTAAAGAGGATTTTAGAGGAGTATACAGGAAGTAGTAATTTTACTGATGAAATTTTAGAGGGATTAAATAATTTAAAAAGGTATATTTCAGAAGGTAGGTATGAAAATTATTTAAAGGCATTGGAAGAAAAGAATTATGAATTTATTATAGAGGACCTTATAGTAAAGTACTACGATATGAATTATTCCATAAAGGGAAATTATTCCCTAGTAGTTGAAAATACAAATTCTGAAAAAGCAGCGAAAGAGATACTATCCCATTTTTATCCTTCATAACCGCCGGTAGGGGCGGATTGTCGTGAGTACCCCGTTACAATGTCTTGGAGTTTTATAAAGTTGAAATTTGAAAAAATTTCATTGCAAATATATTCCATTGTACCGATGTACTCTCCCCTCGGGTCGAGCGAGGGCTCGGCGCAACCTACCAAAAATTACAAATGTATATTGACTACATAAAATACCATCACATAACCCACCGCTAATATGAAATCCATTTATCCAATGTAGAACCACGGTAGGGGCGACGTCCTCGAGACTCCCGCTAAACAACCAGCAAATTTTAATACATATCGTCAATAAAATATTCATTCATAAAAAATATAACCAATAAATTAAATCCCTTCATAAATTTTGAATCACAGGTTTTTTTGTGATAACCTATTATAGTAAGAGGCAAAGCAATCAGAAAGGAGTTATTATGATTGAATTTGTAGATGTGGCTAAGATTTACAAGACCCAAGTTGCTGTGGAAGATGTAAATCTAAAGTTTAATGAAGGAGAATTTATCTGTCTAATTGGTACTTCTGGCTCTGGGAAGACTACCATTATGAGAATGATAAATAGAATGACGGAGCCATCTAAGGGACAAGTTCTTATTAACGGGGAAGATATTATGGAGAAAAATCCTGTGGAATTGCGTAGAAAAATAGGATATGTAATTCAACAGATTGGACTTCTACCCCATATGAATATCTATGAAAATATTACCCTTGTTCCCGGGCTATTAAAGTGGGACGAAAAGAAGAAACGAAAAATTGCAGAGGAGCTTATAAAAAAAGTTGATGTTCCCGTTGAGTACTTAGAAAAATATCCAAGTCAACTTAGTGGCGGTCAACAGCAGAGAATTGGAGTTATAAGAGCTCTTGCAGCAGACCAAGATATTATTTTAATGGACGAACCCTTTGGAGCCCTTGATCCAATTACAAGGGAATCTTTACAGAATTTAATTAAGGATATTCAAAAGGATTTGGGAAAGACTGTGGTATTTGTAACCCATGATATGAACGAGGCGTTAAATCTTGCAGATAGAATAGTTATTATGCACATGGGCCATGTTGTACAGTTTGACACTCCTGAAAATATTTTAAAAAATCCAAAGAACGACTATGTAATTGGATTACTGGGTGAGGATAATTTAAATAAGGCAAAGACTTCCTATGAATCTGTTGAGACTATTATGATTAAAGAGCCGGTGTACTTAAATGAATCTAGGACAACTCAAGATGCCTTAAAATTAATGAGACAAAGAAGGGTTGACACTCTTTTTGTAACTGATGAAGATGATGTTCTAAAGGGTGTAATTGGAATTTTTGACATAGGTCGCCTTGGTAGAATTGATAAAAAACTCTACGAGGTAATGAGTGAACCTATCTCCATTAAAAATACTACAAAGGTTATTGAAGCAGTTCATCTAATTGTAGAACTTGGATATAAAAATCTCCCAGTAGTTGATGGTAAAGGTCGACTAGTTGGAATAGTAACTAGGGCTTCAGTTGTAGATACTATTTATAATAACCTAATTGAGGACGATATTATTGCCGATATAGACACAGAGGAACTAATTGGCGGTGATATTAATGATTGAGTTTTTAATGGAAAACTATGGTCTAATTTTAGAGAAATTATTGGATCATATTTTTATCTCTGCCCTAAGTCTTGGGATAGGAATTTTAGTTGCAGTTCCACTTGGAATTATTCTCTCAAAGTATGAGAAAGTTTCAAATATTGTAATGGGAATCGCATCTATTCTTCAAACTGTTCCGTCCTTTGCATTACTTGCACTTATGATTCCAATTTTTGGCGTAGGTAAAGTTACGGCAATTGCTGCACTTTTTATCTACTCCCTACTTCCAATTTTAAGAAATACTTTTTTAGGGATTATGTCCGTTGAGCCATCTACTATTGATGCGGCAAAGGGAATGGGAATGGAGGAAAGGCAAGTACTATTTAAGGTAAAGCTACCTCTCGCACTTCCAGTAATTATGTCGGGTATTAGGCTTTCCGCAGTATACGTTCTATCTTGGACTACTCTTGCCGCCTATGTAGGTGCAGGAGGACTTGGAGATTTTATCTTTAACGGATTAAATAACTATGTTCCGCCAATGATACTATGGGGTACAATTCCCATTACTATTCTTGCACTACTTACAGATTTTCTTCTTGGGAAGTTGGAAAAATCTCTATCTCCTTACAAAGGAGGTGAGTAGATGAAAAAGTATATTAGTATATTTTTAATAGGTCTACTTCTATGTGGATGTTCTCTTCCAGGAATTTCATCTTCTGTTGACGAGGATATTGTCGTTGCATCAGGTACTTATACTGAAAGGCAAGTTCTTTCTGAAATAGTTACACAGATGATAGAACACTACATGGACCTAGAAGTTACTCAGATAAAAAATCTTGGTTCTACTACTATGATTCATATAGCAATGGAGAAAAACTCTCTAAATATGGTTGGGGGAATGTATACGGGAACTTCCCTTACTGGGGAACTTGGACTTAATCCAGAGACGGATCCAGAAATTGCCCTAGAGACTGTACAGAGGGAGTATCTTGAAAGATTTAACAGGATTTGGTTTCCGTCTTATGGTTTTGACAATACCTATGCCTTTATGGTGCGAGAGGATTTTGCAAGGGAACATAACCTAACTAAAATATCTGACTTAAAGAATATGGTAGATTCTGTACAAGTTGGAGTGGATTCCTCTTGGGTAGAAAGGCCGGGAGATGGATACGAGGCATTTAAAGAGAAATATGGCTTTTCCTTTAAAAACTTCTACTCAATGGATATAGGACTTGTATATTCAGCAGTAGCCAGTGGAAATATGGATGTAGTTCTTGGGTATTCTACAGATGGAAGAATAAATTCCCATGGACTTGTAATCCTAGAGGACGATTTAAAACTGTTCCCATCCTACGACTGTTCTCCCGTTGCAACTGTTGAGATACTAAAAAAATATCCAGAGTTAATTGAAATTCTACTTCGACTAAAGGACACGATTACTTCCGAAAAGATGCAGGAATTAAATAAACTATCATCAGAGGATAGAATTGAGCCAGAGATTGTAGCAAGGGAATTTTTAAAGGAGAACAACTACTTTGAAGATGTAAGTATTGATGGAGTTGAACTTGAAAGAATTAGAGGTGAAGTAAATGCTAAATGAATTAGTCAGTTATTACAGAGATAATTTTTTCTATATACTGGAACAATTTTTTAGGCATTTTCTAATAGCCATTTATGGAGTACTATTCGCATGTATAATTGGAATTCCCATAGGATTTTTTATTGCAAGAAATAAAAAAGCAAAGGCATTAGTAATGGGATTTGTTAACGTAGTACAGACTATTCCCGGACTTGCAATGCTTGCAATTCTTATGATGGTAATTGGAATTGGCGCAGAAACAGTAGTAGTTGCAGTATTTTTATACTCTCTACTTCCAATAATAAAAAATACAGTAACGGGAATAGATTCCATAAGTCCTGGAATAATAGACGCAGCAAAGGGAATGGGTATGACTTTATTTCAACAGATAGTAAAGGTGGAACTGCCTTTAAGTATTTCTTTAATTATGGGTGGAATTAGAAATGCCCTAGTTGTTGGAATAGGAGTTGCTGCAATAGGTACATTTATTGGAGCAGGAGGCCTTGGAGATATAATTACAAGGGGTGCAACAGTAGCAAATGGATCGGCGATAATACTTGCCGGCGCAATTCCAACTGCAGTTATGGCAGTAGTATCGGATTTTGTTTTGGGATTGGTTGAGAATAGATTAAAGAAAATAGGATAAAAAATACCGAGGATTTTCCTCGGTTATTTTTATGTATTTTATTGCAAATGTATTCTGCAATACCGATGTACACTCCTCTCGGGTCGGGCGGGACGCCCGACACCCTACCACGGGTTACGAATATACAGTGGATAAAACAAATTACCAGATAATATCCTCCGAAAAATTGAAACCCATTCAACG
>CAYFUL010000020.1:3765-13647 GCA_964346375.1 uncultured Peptoniphilaceae bacterium | reverse complement strand
ACAGTACCGATATACTATCTCCTCGGGTCGGGCGAGGACGCCCGACACCCTACCACGGGTTATGAATATACAATGGATAAAACAAATTACCAGATAATATCCTCCGAAAAATTGAAACCCATTCAACGCAAATTAATATCGGTAGGGGTGTCTCGTCCTCGAGATGCCCGTTAAACAATGTCCGTATTTTATTGCAAATGTATTTCACAGTACCGATATACTATCTCCTCGGGTCGGGCGAGGACGCCCGACACCCTACCATGAATTATGAAAAAAATTTAGAATACAGCTTTCGCAACCACCGGTAGGGGCGATTGCCCTCGCTATTTCTATGCAACAAAATCAATTACCAGCCATAACAACTTTAAAATCAATTCAAACAAAATAAACAGTATACTATACCAACCGATAAAATTTATCTCCGCGTTTTTATCTAGGTCATTTATATATAGACTTAGTGCAATTACTCCGGATAAAAAATACAATACAAGGGTTGTAGCTATTCCCGGGGATAGGGAAATTAAAAGTGATCTATGTCCCATTAACCCGTAGATAAAAAATCCAATTAAGAGTATTCCACTGCAAATTGCCCAGTTTAATACTGTTGAAAATACTAGCCTTTCATTACTTGGATTTGCGTCAGAGCGTTCCACTGCAATGGATAGTGGGAAGTAAAATACACAAAGTGTTAAAAAAATTTTTAATAGTGCTAAAAAAATGTACCTTACTTCTACGGCTCTACCTATTACAAATATTGGAATTGATGAAAAAATTGCACCAATTATTAATAGATATACTATTCCTGAACGGCCTAGTGCGTCTAATCCACCAATGGTATTTTCAAGAAAATAGTTTATTTTATGAAATATTGAAGGATCTTCATCAACTTGCTTTGATTTTTCTACCTTAGTCTCTGTTTTTTTCTCTACTTTTTTTTCCTTACTGCTTGAAAAATTTTCCCTTAGTCTTTCAAAAAATCCCTTCTCTGATTTTTTCTCAGCGGCTTTTGAATTTAAACTCTCCTCTAGCTTTCGATTTACTTCTGTGTAAAAGCTATTTTGAAGAGGAGGATCTTCCAATGGATTGGATGTAAAATTTTCCTTCTCTAGAGAATTTTTTACTGCCCTATCAATATCCTGCTTAGTTGCCTTTTTCTTAGGCAGGTTTTTCTCTGCCCTTTGTAGCTCCTCTTTTAACCTCTCGTCCTCAAGAATATCATCTGTAATTATTCCAATAGGCATTGTGGACTCCATAGTACCTGCAAATGTACTTTGGGTCTTTATTATTTCACTCTTCTGCTCCTTTGGAGAGCTCTCTCCCATATTTGCAAAGATGGAAAATTCGTCATGATCTTCATTTATAAAACTATTCCAAATATCCTTTAGGGAGCGGGATTTTTTAAGAACTTTTTTTTGAGCTTCTTCCTTAGGAATTTCAACATGGTCTTTTTCTACTTCAGGTTTTTTCTTCTTCTCTTTTTTTACACTTGGCTTTAGAGGTTTTTCTGGTTCTAAATCCTTAGGCTTATCTCCCATCTTTGATTTAGATCCTACAAGTCCTTCTGAAAATTCAGGTCTTGTATGTTTAAGTATCTCTCTGGAAATTTCCTCGTCCAAAGTGTGCATAATCTTTTCAATATTGTCGTTGTGATTTATGCCGTCAAGTTTTCCCTTGAAGTCGAAGACCTGAGTGTCACCTATATCCTTTTTTGGAATACTGTCTACGGTAATGTCTACCCTTACATTTTCCTTTAGTTTATTTCCGCAGACATGGCAGAAGTTGTCCTTCTCTTTTACTTTTGCGCCACAATTTGAACAATACACTCTATCACCAACTTTCTACTTCGATTATAACATAGAATAATTGATTTAGAAAAAAGGAAGCTTAAAAAGCTCCCTTTAGTGAAAAATTATTTGGTTTTATTTTTCAGCATTGTCTGCGGCATCTTGTGCATTTTCTGCTGCGTCCTTAGCGTTGTTTGCAGCTTCTTGTGCATTTTGTGCCTCTTTTTCTTTTTCTGCAGCCTCATTTTCTGCATTATTTGCAGCTTGTTGTGCGTTTACTGCTGCGTTTTTAGCATTGTTTGCAGCGTCCTTTGCATTGTCTTTAGGAGTTCCACAAGCTACCATTCCAAGCATTACTGCTCCTATAGTTGCAACTGATAGTACTTTCTTTAGTTTCATTTTTTATCTCCTCCATTTGTAAAATCTAAGTAAAATATATCCTTACATTGTGTAGAAAATGTGAATAAAAAGTAAAGTTTTGTTGTAGTTATTTCTACGAAAATGTCACATATACAGGCATTTTTATAAATGCTATAATGATTACAGGAGTGATAATGTGTATACAGCCCTTTATAGAAAATATAGATCTAGTACTTTTGACGAACTAGTTGGTCAAAAACATATTACTAAAACTTTAAAGAGTCAAATTATAAATAAGGAAATTTCCCACGCATACCTGTTCTCTGGAATAAGAGGTACAGGAAAAACCTCTGCGGCAAAAATATTCTCCAGGGGAATAAATTGCGAAAATCCCATTGATGGAAATCCGTGTAATAGTTGTAAAAGTTGTCTATCAATTTTAAACAATACCTGTATGGACGTAGTGGAAATGGACGCGGCAAGTAATAATGGAGTAGACGATATACGAAGTTTAAAGGAGAAGGTAGTCTATCCGCCCAGTGAAGTTAGGTACAAAGTGTATATAATTGACGAGGTGCACATGCTTTCAAAGGGAGCCTTTAATGCCCTCTTAAAGATTTTAGAAGAACCACCTAGTCATTTAGTATTTATACTTGCAACGACGGAGCCCCATAAAATTCCACAGACAATACTATCAAGAACTCAGAGATTTAATTTTAAGAGAATTTCCATCTCCGATATAGAAAATAATCTACGAGAGATTGTAGAGAAGGAGGGGAAAACTTGTCCCGATTCCATAATAGAACTAATCGCATCATATAGCGACGGTGCAATGAGAGATGCCCTATCTCTACTGGACCAAGTCCTTTCATTTGGAGATGAGGTAGATGAAAAACTTGCCCTGGAAATACTTTCTATGACAGGTACAGAAAATATTCTAAGGTTAATGGAAAGTATAATATACATGGATTTTGACAGTATATTTTTAGAGTTTGACAGTATATTTAGTAATGGTGGAGATATTTCCATCCTATACGAGGATCTACTACATGGATTTAGAAATTTAATGGTGTGTAAGGAAGTGGAAAATCCAGGGAGTTTAATTTATTCCTCAAAAATTGAAAAATTTATAGAGCTTTCAAAAAAAATAGACCTAAGTAGAATTTTAAAGTCCATAGAGATTTTAAACGAGGACAGAAATAAACTAAGGATAATTAGCGATAAGAGAACACTATTTGAAATGAGCCTAGTAAAACTTGCATCAGTAGGTGAGAGTAAAGAGGTAGTGGAAAATAGTTTTTCTGAACCAGTAATTGGTAAAGTAGTTAGGGAAGAAAAAGTTGAACCTATAATTGAGCCTAGAAAAGAAATAGAAGAACCAATAAAAACAGAACCAGTTAAAACAATGGAAGAAGAGTCAAGTAATAATTCAAGTAATAATTTAGGAAATACTACATTGGATAATATATGTTCTAACTGGTACAATATACTACAGGCTATTAAGGAAAAGGGAAGAATAAATATTTCGGCACTATTAAAAGAGGCATACCCATCAAATTTAAATGGTGGAATACTTACAATAGGCTTTGACGAAAAATTTACCTTCCATAAAAATGCAGTATCAACAGAAGAAAATATCTCCTTTATTGAAAATACATTAGAGGAATTATATGGGGAGAAATTTAAAGTTGAAGTTGGATTTGTACGAGATGAAAATAAGTATAGAGCAATAAGTGAGTTGGAAAATGCACTTGGAAGAGAAAATATAAAGAGAATGGAGAGAAAATAATGGCAAAATACCCAATGGGCGGCGGAAATATGAACAATATGATGAAGCAGTTTAACAAGCTTCAAAAACAAATGGAAAAAATGCAAGAGGACCTAGCAAAGGAAGAGGTAAAGGCATCTTCTGGAGGAGGAGCAGTAGAGGCAACGGTAAATGGACAGAAGGAACTACTGAGTATAAAAATAGACCCAGATGTAGTAGACCCAGAGGACGTTGAAATGTTAGAGGACCTAGTAGTAGCGGCGATAAATGAGGCGATGAGAACAGCAGATAATAAGATGAACTCCCAAGTGCAAAAATTAACTGGGGGACTAAATATACCAGGGCTATAATGGACTCACCAATAACTAGACTAATAAAACAATTGACTACACTTCCGGGAATAGGAGAAAAGACAGCCGAGAGGTTGGCATACTCATTAATAGAAAGGGATAGGGAAAGTGTAGAGGACCTTGCAAGGGCGATAGTCGACGCAAAGGACAAGGTAGTAAAGTGTAAGAAGTGTAATAATTATTCATATAGTGAAATCTGTGAAATCTGTTCCAATCCAGATAGGGACCATTCCATAATATGCGTTGTGGAATTTCCAAGGGACGTTATGGCAATGGAAAAGGCAGAGGGATACAACGGACTCTACCATGTACTATATGGAGCCCTATCATCTATGAGGGAAGTTCGTGGAGTAAGGCAAAATATTGAGCACTTAGTAAGGCGAGTAGAGGAAGATAAAATTAGGGAAGTAGTAGTAGCAACCAGTATAAATGTTCCCGGAGAGATAACGGCGAATTTTATAAAGGAACTACTTCCAGAAATAAGAGTAACGAGAATTGGATATGGTATTCCTGTCGGAGGAGAGATAGATTTTTACGATTCACTAACCATAAAAACAGCATTGCAGAACAGGAAGGAAATATAAGATACTGGGTAGCCGGTATCTTTTTTTTATCATAAAGTGCCTTAGATTTTGAATATTGTAAAATTAAAGACGATTGTTTAAATGTAACCCGTGGTAGGGCGTCGGGCGTCCCGCCCGACCTGAGGAGAGTGTGCATCGGTAAATTGTGATGAATTTGTATTTAATAAGATACAACGTAATATCATCGGCAACGTGGAATGGATTGGTAATAAAATACGAACACAACGAAACGGGCGGCTCGGGACGTGCCGCCCCTACCGCGAGTAATTTGGGTTGAATGGGTTTCATATTAGCGGTGGGTTATGTGCTGGTATTTTATGTAGTCAATATATATTTGTGATTTTTGGTAGGGCGTCGGGCGTCCTCGCCCGACCCGAGGGGATAGGGCAATTGGTAATATGAGATGAATTTGTATTAAAAATAATACGGAGTAATTTCATTATTTTTTTAAGATCTATTTAAAAGTTTTACAATAATGGTGCGAATATTCTAAATAGTGCGTTTACTAGTCTTTTTACTATTCCCCTATTCATATTTTCCAGCTTTACCTCTCGTGAAACTTTCTCTGTTCTTTCCATATCTGCCTTCAACTCTGAAATTATAGAGGAATTGAAAAATAATGTATTATTTTCAAAGTGTAGGTACAGGCTTCTAAAGTCTAAATTTACAGTGCCTATGCCTGAAATTTTATCGTCTGAAATAAATGCCTTTGCGTGTAAAAATCCCGGCGTATATTCATAGACTTTTATTCCGTCCTCTAGTAATCTTGGATAGTAGGATCGTGATATTCTATAGATTAATTTTTTATCTGGTATTCCCGGCATGAATATTTTTACATCTACTCCTCTGTGGGCACACCTTATTAGTGCGTCTTCTAGTGATGCTGGAATTATTAAGTATGGGGTGTAAAACCAAATATACTCCGTTGCATTTGAGAGCATATCTATAAATACATTGTTGGTTATTGCGTCTCTATTAAATGGGGAGTCGTAGTAACTTAAAGCATATCCATCTGTGGAATCTATACTTGAAAAATTTGTAGTAGGTAGTTCTATTTCCTCATTGGAAAATGCGTTCCAAAATTCTATAAACATTACGGTATAATTTAATACTGCCTTTCCTTCAATGGAAAATCCCACGTCTTTCCAGTGTCCGAATTTTGTAATTATATTTGCATATTCATCTGCAAGGTTATTTCCACCGCTAAAGGCAATTTTATTATCTATTACTACCATTTTTCTATGGTCCCTACTATTTATCTCTCCTCGTAAAAATTTTAGTGGATTAAATGCGACACACTTTACTCCAAGTTCAGTTAAGTCAAAAAAATCCCTCATGGAAAATTTACTTATACTTCCTAAATCGTCGTAAATAAATCTTACGTCCACTCCCTCTTTTACTTTTCTTGCAAGTATTTCTACAATTCTATCGTATAGTTCTCCTCGTTCCACTATAAAAAATTCCATATAGATAAATTTTTTCGCCGACTCTAATTTTGGTATTAATGCCTTAAAAAAATCATCTCCTGTGGAATAGTATATTGGGTTTACTACGGGGTATGTTGGCATTGATGTATGGGACTCTATATATTTAAACTCCTGGTAGATTCGCCTATCTATACTCTCTAAATTTTCTATATACGTTGTGAAATTGTAGTTTAATTTTTCCTTTGCCCTGTCTAACTTTCTCTTTAAGGGTCTACTTGTACTCTTATTCCCCCAAAATATATACATAAGTGTTCCCAAAACTGGCAGGGATAGAATTATTATTAGCCATAGTATTTTATAGTTACTTTCAATTTTTGTAGAGACTATATATAGCACTGCAAAAAATGAAAATATGGTAATAAAAATACTTAGGGCTCCTCCATAGGGACTTAATAGTTTTAAGATTATCCAGTACCAAAACAATTGTAAAATTAGAGCAGGTACTAGTAAAATCCCTCTGGTTATTATTTTTTTCATACTCCTCCAAAGGCAGATCTGCCTATAAATTCTCGCAATATTGAATTAGGTGGAATTACTGACTCGCTTCCAAATTGGAAGGCGTTTAAAAATTTTAACATTCTCTGAGCTTCAATATACGCTTCTGAACCAAGAGGTATTGATCGTAAAATTGGCTCTGTGTGGCGACGAAGTATGTTTATTTCGTAGATTAAACTTGAATTAAACATAATGTCTGCTTCTTCCTGGTAAGGGAATATATTTTTCTCCTCTCCATCTCTAACCTTTGGCCAATGTAGAATAGTATCTTCTGCTAAAAATCCCCTAGTTCTATCGTCTCTAATCATTCGTCTAAGTAGTCTTACATCTGCTGGGTAGATGGTGTTATGGGCGTCAATATTTAAGTTGGTTAGTGCGCTAACATAGAGTTTAAATTTTCTACTTCGGGGAATGGCATAGGTCATCTTGTCATTTAATCCATGAATGCCCTCAACTATTAGTATGGTATTTTCTTCCATCCTATAGGTTTTGCCCGTCTTGTGATTAACCTGCTTTACAAAATCAAACTCTACCGTTTCAATCTCCTCTCCCATTAGTAGCTGGGTAAGATGGTTATTTAATAGTTCTAAATCTATGGTATCTATGGACTCTAAATCCATTTTAATCTCGTTGCCCTCTTCGTCCCATCTAGTTTTAAAGTAGTCGTCGGCAGAAATTCTCTTTGGGTTAAATCCCAGTACTCTAAGCTGAATAGAAAGTCTATTTGCTGTGGTAGTTTTACCAGAGGAAGATGGCCCTGCAATTAGTACAATGTTTTTCTCTGGGTACTCCTTTGCAATTTCATCTGCAATATCTGCTATCTTTCTCTCGTGTAGACCTTCTGCTACTAAAATCATATCCCTATAATCGCGCCCATCCTTTGAAATTAAATCGTTAATATCAGAAAGGGTAGACAGGTTTAAAATCTTTGCCCAACTTTTACTCTCCTCAAAGGTCTTTCTAAGTTTTGGCATCTCTCTAAAAGTGGATATCTTTTCAAAATTCTTTCTCTCTGGAAGTAGAAGGACAACTCCTCCCTCATACTCCTCAAGGTCAAAATACTTTAAGTACCCCATGGAAGGCACTACGTTATAGCTTAAATAGTCAAATACTCCCATACACTCGTATACTTCTACATACTCATCGCTAATATATTTTAATAGGTTTTCCAAATCCCTATAGCCCTCTTCACGAAATAGGGTAATGGCGTGGGATTTATCCATTACGTATTTTTCTATGGGAGGGTCTAATTCCACTATCTCCTTCATTTTTTCTTCAAGGGCTTCTACTTCCTCTTTACTTGCATCTCTATCATGAAATAACTTAAAGTAAATCTCATTATTCATACTGTGTTCAAAAAACACCTTGCTCTCAGGGTAGAGAAGTTTTGCAGCAACTACTGTAAGAAAAATTAAACTCTTAGTATAAATCGAGTACCCAATTCTATCTAGTACTCTTATTGGAATTACAGTGCTATCCTTTGGGAGAGTGTAGTCAAGTCCACATAGTACACCATCAACTGATGCGGCGATAATAAAATTTGGAGATGTGTCCTGTAGTTTTTCCTCCCTAAAAAAATCCACAAGGCGTACACCTTTTTTTACAATGTAGTTCATTATTCCTCCATATCAAAATTACTACCAATGGCATCTTCAGTATTAAAGTGGCCCAAAATCGTCTGTAAATTTTCCCCATCCATAGTAAATTTTACCTTCTCTATTTCTTTAACAGAGGTTAAACTCTTTACAATCTCTCCAATTAAAAGTTCCTCGTCTAAACTTCCCCCAGAACCTATATGGGAAAAATCTACGATGGCAATATTATTTTCTAGCTTTACGTCTTTTATTTCAGCTAGTTCACTGGTAATTGCCTGTACTCCATTTTCTGGAGGTGTATTTTCCAAAAGTGCCTTTAAAATTTCCCTTGGCAACTCCTCAAGAGTAGTTTCAATTTTTAACTCCAAAGGAATAAATTTATTTTCTTCATTTCCAGTTACAATGTACTCCTCTGATGGGTAGTAGAGAGTTGCGTTAAAAATATTCTTCTCTGGACTTGCTTCTAAAGAATTTTCACTAGGTGAATGGTTTACTCCACAAGCCACTAAAAAAACTGTAGCCAACATTATTAATACACTAATAAATTTCTTCAATATTTCACCTTCTTGAGGTTGATTATAAGTTAAAAATGGTTATTATTCAATTAGAATGGGTAAATTTCAAGATGATCGAATTTTTTAAAAATAGAAAGGAACGAAATGAATAATAAGAATAAAAAGGATGATAACAAGTTTCCAAATTTACCAAAGCCAATGATAATTTACTATATTGTGGCAATACTTCTTATTTTTTCACTACACTCTTTTGTAAGTCCTAAACTTACAACTAAGACTGAAATTGAAGAAGTGGGATACGATAAATTTTTGGAATATCTATACGATGGAGATATTAAAAAGGCAGAGGTGCGTACAAAAACCATTGGCTTTGAATTAGAAAGTCAGGGACCAGATAAAAAATACGAGACTACTAGATTTGAGGACCCAGACCTTGTAAATAGACTCTATGAAAATAAGGTGGAGTTTGGACAGGTTTACCCTAAGGAATTAAATCCAATCCTCTCTACAATAATTAGCTTTGCCCTGTATATTGGGTTCTTTATGCTAATTGGAAGACTACTTTCACGCCAACTTATGAAGGGCGGCGGAGTAGGTCCAATGTCCTTTGGAAGTAGTAATGCAAAAATCTATGTAAAGAGTACAGACGGTATAACCTTTGACAATGTAGCAGGCCAAGACGAGGCGAAGGAATCTCTAACCGAGATAGTGGAATTTTTACACGACCCTGGAAAGTACAAGGCAATTGGTGCAGATCTACCTAAGGGGGCATTACTTGTAGGCCCTCCCGGAACTGGTAAGACATTACTTGCACAGGCAGTTGCTGGAGAGGCAAATGTACCATTTTTCTCTATCTCCGGTTCAGAATTTGTGGAGATGTTTGTAGGACTTGGAGCATCTAAGGTAAGAGATCTTTTTAAACAGGCAAAGGAAAAGGCGCCATG
>CAYFUL010000020.1:0-3755 GCA_964346375.1 uncultured Peptoniphilaceae bacterium | reverse complement strand
AAGTGGTTTTTCTTCAAATGACGAAAGAGAACAGACTCTGAATCAATTACTATCTGAAATGGACGGCTTTGAGGGAAATAATGGAGTAGTAATTTTAGCTGCCACAAATAGACCAGAATCACTAGACCCAGCTCTACTTCGTCCTGGAAGATTTGATAGACAAATCCCTGTAGAACTTCCAGACTTAAACGGTAGAGAGGCAATTTTAAAAGTCCACGCAAAGAAAATTAAACGTGAGGAGGAAATAGACTATAACCAAGTTGCAAAAGCAACTGCCGGCGCAAGTGGAGCAGACCTTGCAAATATAGTTAATGAAGCGGCACTACGTGCAGTAAGAATGGGTAGAAATAAAATGAGTCAAGAGGACTTAGAGGAATCAGTAGAGGTAGTTATTGCAGGAGCGGAGAAGAAAAATATGGTAATATCTCCAAGGGAAAAGGAGATTATCGCCTACCACGAAGTTGGCCACGCCTTAGTTGCCGCCCTTCAAAAGGACACTGCGCCGGTTCATAAGATAACTATTGTACCAAGAACATCTGGCGCACTAGGATACACCATGCAGGTAGATGAGGAGGAGAAGTTTTTACTAACTAAGGACGACGCATTTAACTCCATTGTTACCTTAACGGGAGGTCGTTCAGCAGAGGAACTTATTTTTAATCTTCGCACTACTGGGGCAAGTAATGATATTGAAAAGGCGACAAAGATGGCTCGTGCTATGATTACAAGGTATGGAATGAGCGACGAGTTTGGATTTGTAGCAATGGAAACTGTTACAAATAAGTACCTTGGTGGAGATAGTTCCCTAAGTGTTTCTCCGGAGACTGAGGCGAAAATCGACAAGGCTGTTAGAGAATTAATAGAAAAGGCACATAATAAGGCAATTACAATCTTAAAGGAAAATATTGAACCCCTCCACGCAATTGCAAGGTACCTTCTAAGTAAGGAGACTATTACGGGAGAGGAATTTATGGAAATTCTAAATAGGTATAGGTGAGTTATGAGATTAAATAAGACTATTGAAATTATGAAAGAGGAGGGAATGGATCAGCTACTTATTTCTGATCCAATTTCCATAAACTATTTAACAGGTATATCTGTAAGCCCAGGAGAGAGGTTGTACGCCCTTTTAATTTCTGGTAATAGAAAAGTACTATTTATTAATAAACTCTTTCCTAAAGAGGCGGTAGAGGGCATAGAATTTACTTGGCTAGACGACACAGACGACCAAATTGGAATTTTAGCATGCTACTTAGAGGGGAATACTATTGGAGTGGATAAAAATTTTCCTGCTGGATTTTTACTTCCCCTTATGGAAAAGTATAGTGGTGAATTTAAACTAGGCTCATATATCGTAGACAATATGAGAAGAATTAAAGATAGTTCCGAGCAGGTTAAAATGGAAGAGGCTTCAAAATTAAACGATAGGGCAATGGACCTTATTAAGAAAAAAATAGTTGGAAGTATTACTGAAGTTGGACTGACAGACGAATTAAAGAAAATATATTCAGACCTTGGTTCAGATAAATTTTCCTTTGACCCAATTTTTGGCTTTGGAAAAAATGCGGCGGACCCTCACCATGAAAATGACAACTCAACTTTAGTAGAGGGAGACTCTATAATTATAGATATGGGCTGTATTTTAGACGAGTACTGTTCAGATATGACTAGGACATTTTTCTACAAGAGTGTAAGCGAAAAGGCAAGGGAAGTTTACGATGTAGTTTTAAGGGCAAATCTTGCAGGAATTGCCGCAGTAAAACCTGGCGTAAAATTTTCAGAAATAGACAGAGCAACTAGAAATGTAATTGAAGAAGCAGGATATGGGGAGTACTTTACCCATAGAACAGGACATTCAATTGGACTAGAAACCCACGAACCGGGAGATGTATCCTCTAGTAATGACGAGGTTATAATGGCAGGAAATATTTTCTCAATTGAGCCGGGAATTTATATTCCGGGAGAGTTTGGAGTTAGAATAGAGGATTTAGTATTGGTAACTGAAGATGGATGTAAGGTATTAAATAGTTATTCAAAGGAATTAGAGATTTTAAATGAGTAATATTAGAACTAGTGAACTATTTAGAAAGAGCAAACATACAGTTAAAGATAGACCATTACTACTTACCATAGTGCTTTTTATAATCCAACTATTGGTACTTGTTTACGTGTTCTTTTGGTTTGAACAACAGGTAAGGCTCTTCAACGCCCTTTTTACAATTATTTCACTAGTTATGATAATCTACATCTCCAGTAAGGATATCGGAACTTCCTACAAGATGGTATGGATAATTTTACTGGGAATATTTCCCGTATTTGGTGGTCTACTATATCTATTCTTCTATGTAGTACCGGGGACTGAACGAATTATTGAAAGGTTAAAAAATAGAATAGCCCAGATGAAACCCTACATGGTTCAAAATGATGACGTAGTTGAAAAACTTGTAAAGATGGACCATAGATTTCATACTTTTGCAAACTATCTATACAATATGGGCCCCTATCCCGTATATAGTAAGAGCAGGTATAAGTACTTTCCCATTGGAGACGGGGCAGATGATCTTCTTGTAGACTATATTGAAAGTGCAGAGGATTTTATTTTCTTTGAGTATTTTATAATAAAACAGGGGATATTTTTAGAGAAGGTCTTCTCTGCATTTGAAAGGGCAGTTAAACGAGGAGTAGAGGTAAGGGTACTATACGACGGCTCTACAATGTTAAATCTGCCAAAGGATTTTGAGGATAGACTAAAAAGCATTGGAATAGAACTAAGTATTTTTTCTCCAATAGCTCCCATACTTTCCACCTACCAAAATAACAGGGACCATAGAAAAATATTGGTAATAGATGGAAAATATGCCTTTACAGGCGGAATAAATATAGCAGACGAGTACTTAAATATAAATTCTCCCTATGGCCATTGGAAGGACAACTATATATTAATTGAGGGAGATGCAGTTAAAACATTTTCAGCACTGTTTTTACAAATGTGGAATACATCAAAACAAAGTGAGGAGGACTACGGGGCATACTTAAATGTCTACCATCCAGTTGAAGAAAATGGAAACTACTTTATACCATACGGCGACGCGCCACAGGACGGGGAGAGTTTAGCGGAGAATGTATACCTAGATATACTCTACAATGCAAAGGACTATGTATATATAATGACGCCCTATTTGATTTTAAATCAGGAGTTAAAAACGGCATTAACCTTTGCAGCGAAAAAGGGAGTAGACGTTAGAATAATCATTCCGGGAATACCAGATAAGAAGGTTCCATACTACGTTGCACTTTCATACTTAGAGGAATTAATGGAGGACGGAGTTAAAATTTACAAGTACACTACGGGATTTATCCATTCAAAGGTCTTTGTAAGTGATGATGTAATTTCAACTGTGGGAACTGTAAATTTAGATTTTAGAAGTCTCTACCTACACTTTGAAAATGGTGTAGTAATCTATGGCGATATTGAGGATATAAAGGAAGATTTTCTAGACGCATTAAAATCCTCAAAGAGGGTTAGACGGGGACATTATTCAATATTGCCACGAGCACAACAGTTATTAGGAAAGGTATTAAGAGTTTTTGCACCGTTGATGTAAATATGGAAGTAGCCACTTCCGTGGTCTATTGATAATTGAATAGTGTAGAGTATTGAAATTTACGAAGTTAATAAAAATACTTTTTTATTTAAATTAAGGGGGACCAGGGGAGAAATAACGCAGTTTCTCCCCTGGTCCCCCTTCGACCCC
>CAYFUL010000019.1:18372-26453 GCA_964346375.1 uncultured Peptoniphilaceae bacterium | reverse complement strand
TATATGAAAATCCAAGTGCAACGCCAAAGGGGCGAAGGGAAAAGTATAGAGAGATAGAAAATATGTACCAACCCGATTTAAACTACGACAACGAGTTTTTAAACGAGGGGGGATATTGGTTTTCACAGTCCCATATATTTACATCACCACTATACTATATAGACTATACCCTAGCCCAAGTACTTGCCTTTGAGTATTTATTAAAGTACATTGAGGATAAGGAGAGTACCTTAGAAGAATACATTACCCTATGTAAAGCAGGAGGAAGCGAAAGTTTCTTTAAGCTAATAGAAATAGGTGGACTGGAAAATCCAATGACCACAGATGTAGTAGAGAGAATAGTGCCAGAGTTAAAAAAGGTATTGGTAGAATTGAAGAAGAAAATATAAGAGTAAGTAATGGTATGGAGATTCCGTACCATTATTTTTTTGAGCAGCTGTTATTCTAGTTGGAGAATATTAAAAATTTATGTTGGGTTCTATAAGTTGGTAATCTAAATAACACAATGCACATTTGTGAATCACGATAGGGCGTCGGGCGCCCCCCCGACCCGAGGGGATTGTATATCGGTACAATGGTATACATTTGCAATATCAAATGCAATTTCAAATTCCAACGTTATAAAATTCCATTGCCCCTTTCATTAAAATAGAAAAAGATACTTTAATACGCCTATAATTTTCTATTCTCTACATCTCATGGAACTTTCTAAATAAAAAAAGTGATGGGCAGAGTAGATAACTATTCTGCAACATCACCTTTTTTTTACGCTGATAACAATGGTGCCTACTACCAAATCGACAGGTTGTTACTTGTTTTTCATAAAACCTTGCGATATTTAAATTGGTACACAGCTTTGCGGCATCAACTTCCTGCATTTCAAATTTGTATAAATTTAAATTCTCACATTTTATAATCAATATAAAATAGCTCGTACACTACTCTAGACTGTACTTAACTCTAACACTCCACCCCTGTACTTAATATAAATTCCATTTTCCTTTAATTTACTTACTGGTAGAAATAAGTTTCCATCCTTATCTTTTAATATATCTTCAATTGAGCTTATAAAATCATTGTTTTTATCATCTGTAATAAGCATATCTTTAGGATAGATTCTGTTATTTATCATTACCCTTGTTTTATAAGGCTCTTTATCTTCTGGTACTAACAAATAGTTAAAGAATTCTGTTTCTGATAAAGAATAATAGAAATCATCATTATTAATTCTATCAAATTCATTGTACTCATATGGGTAGTACTCTCTTTCGTACTTTACATCAGAATTTTTCTTGAAATCTAAGCTTCTTAAAAATAATTCATATTCACTCATCTCTCCCATATCGTGAAGATACTCTCTTTCTACATCTGAAATAAAAATGTAATCTTTAAAAATCTCTAGCTTTTTATCAAAAATATTAAATAGTTTGTTTGTTCTAACATAGCCGTATGTTTCTACATCGATGTCATCATAGCCTGCAGCATACAAGTATAAATAATCCTTGTTGTCATATTTTGCTACTGCATACAGCGACATTCCCCCATCTCCTGATTGCGGGAGCATATCAGCTGTATAAAACCCAACCAACTCAATTTCATTTGTGTCAACATTGTAGCTATAGATATAAGAAAGTTTATATAATAGACTTGTCGACTCGTCTTGATACAATAAATTAAATACTATTTCTGGATATCTGTCATCATCAAAATCTTTTAGATAAATATTTTCTATTGTCACACATCCAGGAATATATGCAGAATCATTGTAGCTTTCAGTAGGTCTCTCAAACGCTTTTACTTTATCTAAATACTCATTTATTATATCTGTAAAGATTTCCACTGTTTTTTTTGAATATTCAGAAATATCTTTGTCCTCGACATTATATAAAGCCTTTTCAATCGGCACATTTTCCGAATATATAACTCCCTTTATAGGCTTGAAACTGATTATATCACCTTTATACAAATCAATATTTTTTAAATAAGAATTATCTCCAGTTAAATCAAATAGTTTCTTTGATAGGTTGTATGCCCTTATTGGATCTTCTTTATAATAAATATCATACAAAATTTTATAGTAACTGTTATCTTTATAAAAAAGAGTCAACATTTCAAGTTCATCAACGCTTATAACCTGTCCATTCCTTATTTCACTATCAACTTTTTCTTTTATTTCGCCTATAGTTTCGTAATCTTTAGGACTTTTTACATTTTGTTTTTCCTTATCAGGAATTTTAATATCAATGAGATATTTTTGATCACTAATATCTAAATCCAATTCTTTTATACGAGAAAATGGAACATAATAATATTCATTATTTATTATAATGTCATTAAACGAAAAAATTTCACCACCATATTTTAGCTTAACTTCAGTATCTGTTTTAGTAAACATCATATCCTTGCAACTATTGAATGTGGAGATATTTATGTATAATTTCCCATTCTCATCTTCTACCACAGCCTCTTTAGGAAATATTTGATTATTTATTCTGAGACTTTTTTCTGGAACTTGGTTTTGATTTTCATCTGTAGGTAATATAAGTACTTTTAAAAACTCATCTTCACTTAAAGCATAGAATTCTTTGTTGTTATATACATATTTATCCACATCTGTAAAACCATCCATATTTATCTTTTCCCCAACTTTTCCAGGATTAAAGAAGTTGTTTTCCCCAAATATGCGCTCCCTTAGTTTAAGAAATGATTGAATTGAATCTTCATTTCCTTCATTAACGCTAATAATTTCAAGTGTATCATTATTAATCCATGTGTCATATTCTTGCTTGTCAAGCAACTTTAGATGCATTTCTCCAAATGGTTTTTCAAACAACTTAATCTTGTTACCAAAATTATGCATAGTTTCATAAGAGGACAAAACATAGAATAAATTCTTTCCATTTTCTTTATAAATGCCAAAGTCTATATTTTCCCCATAGTCTCGATAATAAGGGAGGTATACATCTTCTGAATAAATACTTTTTGCAATTTTTTCTTTGCTATCAAAGCTATAAACATTAAATATAATATGGTCATTTTCTAAATCAGCATCCCTACCGCTTACAATTAAGATCATTTCTGGGATGTTATCTCCATCTAAATCTTTTAATGTTCCTCTATAATAGAATTTAGCATCATTTACTAGCTGCAATGTTGAGTCATACTGTGATTTAAGTTCGCCATAAATTTTTAAATACTCTTTACATATATCGCTAATATTGGGTGAACTGGTTAGTATATTTTTGGGCTCATCCAATAAATAGTTTATAGCGGTATAACTGCTAGTTTTTTCTGGATAGTTTCCAAAAATATCATTATCTGCTTCAATTGCCTCTACTATTTCCGCAATACTTGCGTATTCACTTTCAAAAGTTTCTTTTGATATTTCTTGTCCATTTTTAAAATACTTAAATGTATAAGCAATTCGTCCATCAACCCAATCACCCTTTGATTTGGAAATGCCTATGTGTGCAAAAACATCTTCTACAGTATCATCATATTCCAAATAATATCCATTCCCCTCAATTGAATATTCACCAAGTGATGATATTCTAATAAATTCCATATAATAAAAATAGTCGCCATAAATGTCCCCAATAGGTGAATATGTTACTGGGGTGGCATAAGTTGTCTCGAAAAGATGCACTTTATCTTTAAACATAAACAGCTTACTAGAAATATTCGCATTTACATTTTTTACTTTATTTAATTGTTTAAATTCTCCTGTTTTTGTAAGCCAAAATACTAACGGACTAGTTAGAGCTGCTTGCTCACTTTCAATATTCTCAGAAAATAAAGACCCTTCTTCTGTTACAATAAATAAGTCATCTTCTTCGCCAATTCCAGATGCCTTTGGAATCAATAATTTTGCTCCATTTACTGCCTCTCTATAACTATCTAAATCGTAAAAAACCCTCCAGTCACGCGTATTATCTTCATCAGAGTATTTACTTGCAATTTTTTTAAACTCTCTACTCTCTTATCCTCAATATTCGAAATTTCAAACTCTATCGATTTAGAAATTTCATCTAGATATATACTATTGTTGGTTTCAAAAAACCTTTTTTTCAAAAATGCTAGCCTTTTACTTTCATCACCAGAAGCATATGTATCCACCATAGCGCTAGCATAAGTCGTTTCATCCGGATACATATTACTTAAAAGTTCTAAACAATCTATATTTAAAATTTCACCCGAATTTATTTCGCTCTCAATTTGTGCTATAAAATCTTCGGTACTGATTGAATCAATATTTTTCATTTGTGATGAACTAGGGTTTGAATTGTACATAAATAAAACAATGCCAGTTCCAGCAACTAAGATTAACAACAGCAAAAAAACAACTAATTTTTTCATACGTCCTCCTTTCAGTATTATTCATAAAAAATTATATCATACATATTAAAAATTAACTTTAGAAATAACAAGTATTAGACTTCTCTACTTAATGGTTATACTCACTCTATATTGATATTTTACCTTCTAGAGATAAAAATACTTATTTTAGCTATTTAAACGGATTTATAATAAGGAAAGAAACTCTGTTAAGCTTTTTTTAGTGATATGTCTTGTAATTTTAAGTCTGTTAAGAATAGGTTCTTTAAATATTCTATTCATATTATTGATAGGTATCATTTCATAAGACAGGTTTCATAGGCTTTAGAAAATATAAGAAAGAGAATTCAAAAAGAAGTTTCACTAATGCTAGAACTAAATAAAGATTTACAAATTGCCTATAGGTTAAAAGAGCTATTTTGCCAAAAGGAACTCATAACAAGATAAAAACATTAAAAGAAATTGTTTTGGTATGAAAAACTTTAAACTATTTAGAGAGGAGAAATGCTCTAATGTAAGTAAGGAATTAAAAAATCGGAAAATTTTGAAAACCTCTAGGTTTTATTTCTTGCACCTAAAATTGGTAATATTTAGAAGGTTTTAAATTAAGGATTAAATTAGTATTTATATATTGGTTTTACATAAGAAGAGAGATTCAAATTAACGAGTCTCCCCAATATTTGACATTTAGCCAAAAAAAGACCCATCTTTACGATGGGTCTCATTTTATCTCTTATTTGAATTTCTCCAAATCTTTGCTTTTTCAGCTGCTGCTATTAATTCATCTCTAAACTCTGGTGCTGCTAGGTTTATTATTCCCTCTGCTCTTTGCCATGTTGTAAGTCCCTTTAAGTCTAGTACTCCATATTCTGTTACTATATAGAATGTGCATGGTCTTGGTACTGTAATTATTGATCCCTCTTCAAAGTTTGGTACAATTCTGGATACTTCCTTTTCTGCCTTCTTGTCATAGTATTTTGATGATAGACAGATAAATCCCTTACCTCCCTTTGAAAGGTATGCTCCTAATGTAAAGTCAAGTTGTCCGCCTGCTCCTGAAATATGTCTAAATCCTGATGTTTCTGAACTTACTTGTCCCCAAAGGTCTACGTTTATTGCGTTATTTATAGAGATAAAGTTGTCTAATTGTGCAATGGTATCTGCGCCATTTGTATACTCTACTGAAGCTGCCATTATTTCTGGATTGTGGTTTATATAGTCATATAATTCCCTTGTTCCTGCTGCAAAGGCATATACCTGTCTGCCTCTGTCGATGTTCTTTTTCTTTCCTGTTATTCTGCCCTTTTTATCCATATTCATAAAGGCATCTACATACATCTCTGTATGAACTCCTAGGTCCTTTAAATCTGAATCTGCTATCATTGAGCCTATTGCATTTGGCATTGAGCCTATTCCAAGTTGTAGTACTGCTCCATCTGGTATCATTGGTACTATTAACTCTGCTACCTTTTTATCCACTTCTCCAAAGCTTCCTGTTGGTAGTTCTGCTAGTTCTGGATTTGAACCTTCTACTATAAAATCTACATTGTCTATATGAACTTCTGACTCTGCTCTTCCTAGTGCATAAGGCATCTTCTCATTTACTTCTACTACTACCTTTTTCGCCTTGTCGATTATTGCCATTTGGTGTGATGTATTTAGTCCAAAGTTAAAGAATCCATGTTCATCCATTGGCGCTACTTGGAAATATGCAACATCTACATCTACTACTTCTCTATAATATCTTGGAACTTCTGAATATCTCATTGGTGTATAAAATCCTGCTCCGCTTGCTAGAACCTTTCTATCTGGTCCTCCTGCGTGCCATGAATTCCAAGTAAAGCTCTTTCCCTCTGGATCCGCTGAAAAAATCTCAAGAGGTTTTAATAGGACTCCTCCATGTATTTGTACATTTTCAAGCTCTCCAGCTCTCTTTGCAAGCTCCTTGTCAATATCAAATGTTGTACCTATACCCCATCCATACTCTACTATATCTCCAGATTTCACTAGTTTTGCAGCCTCTGCAGCTGTTATTAGTTTCTCTTGATATTTTTCTTTGTAAGACATACTCCACTCCTTTTTTTTACTTAATTTCTAATACTTTATAACCAACTTCTTCCACAGCATTTTTTAGTTCTTCTTCTGTTACATTCTCTCCTCCTTTTACTACTGCCTCTGCATTTTCTAAGTTTACTGTTGCACTTACTCCTTCTAGTTTATTTAGTGCATCTTCTACCCTTTTTACACAGTGATTACAAGTTATGCCTTCAATTTTTAATGTCTTTGATTCCTTTTCTCCTAATCCAAACATATCACTCTTCCTTTCAATTTTACCTATATTTTCATTTTTTAAGTCTATTACTTTTACGTCTTTGTCCTCCTTTACTTCGTCTGTTCCCTTTGCTATTGATGGTTTAAAGCTATTTAGTCGTAGTGCATTTGTTACTACAAACACTGATGATAAACTCATCGCTGCCGATGCAAACATAGGGGATAGTTTTAGTCCAAAGCTATAGAAAAATAATCCTGCCGCTATTGGAATTCCTATTGTATTGTAGAAGAATGCCCAGAATAAATTCTGTTTAATGTTTTTTATAGTTGCCTTGGAAAGATCTATTGCTGTTACAAGGTCTACTAGGTCGCTTTTTGCAAGTACTACATCTGCCGATTCTATGGCTATATCTGTACCTGCTCCTATTGCAACTCCAGTATCTGCTCTAGTAAGGGCGGGTGCGTCATTTATCCCGTCTCCTACCATGATTACATTATACCCCGTTTTCATATATTTACTCACTATCTTTTCCTTATCCTGTGGCAGAATATCTCCTATTATTTCATCTAGTCCTATGCCTTCTCCTATGGCATTTGCAGTAATGCTATTATCTCCTGTTATCATTACTACTTTTTTGCCGAGACTCTTTAATTTTTCAATAGCTACTTTTGAAGTTGGTTTAATAGTATCTGCTACTGCGATTATTCCTAAAAATCCCTCTTCTGATGCGAAGTATAGTGGAGTTTTTCCCTTACTTGCAAGATTTTTAGAGTAGTCCATTGCCTCAGTAATATCTATATTATTTTCTAACATCAGTTTTTCATTTCCAGTAATGTAGTCCTTGCCATCTATCCTAGCCACTACTCCCTTACCGGTAATGGAAATAAACTCCTCAATTTTTGGAGATACTATATTTTTTGACTTGGTATAGTCTAGTACAGCCTTAGAAAGTGGATGTTCTGACCTCTCCTCTAATCCTGTAGCAATCTCTAAAAATTCTTCAAGAGTTTTTGTTTTGTATAGTACATCTGTTACCTTTGGAGTTCCCTCTGTAATAGTACCTGTCTTATCAAGTAGTACTACGTCTCCATGGCCTAGTACCTCTAGGGATGTAGCTGATTTATATAGGATATTGTGCTTCGCACCAACTCCTGTACCTACCATTATGGCAACTGGAGTTGCAAGTCCTAGGGCACATGGACATGATATAACCAGTACAGAAATTGCCATTGATACTGCCCTGTCCACTCCCTCTAAGTACATCCAAACTATAAAGGTAACTAGTGCAATTAATAGTACAACTGGTACAAAAACTCCACTTATCTTATCGGCAATCTGTGCGATAGGAGCCTTGTCTGCATTTGCATCCTCTACTAATTTTATTATCTTAGAAATTGTAGTGTCCTCTCCAATTTCTGTTGCCTTAAATTTAAAGTAGCCAGTTTTATTGGTAGTTGCTGCAAATACCCTATCG
>CAYFUL010000019.1:4308-18362 GCA_964346375.1 uncultured Peptoniphilaceae bacterium | reverse complement strand
CTCTACAATTACTCCGTCTACTGGAATATTAGTTCCAGGTTTTACTACAATAATATCCCCTAGTACAATGTCCTCAACTTGAACCTCAACCTCTACTCCATCACGAAGAACAATTGCCCTATCTGGAGTTAAATCCATAAGAGAATTTAACGCGTTAGAGGTTTGTTTTTTTGCCCTTGCCTCTAAAAATTTACCTAGAGTTATTAATGTCAGTATCATTGCCGCAGATTCAAAGTATAAATCGTGGGCATAATGACCTACCAACTCATGGTTTCCATGACCTAATCCGTAGGAAATTTTATAGATAACTATTACACCGTAAAGGAAGGCCGCTGATGAGCCAATTGCAATAAGGGAGTCCATATTTGGCATCCTCTTAAATAGAGACCTAAATCCTCCAATAAAGAAATGTTTATTTACAATCATTACAGGAATAGTTAAAAACATCTGGGTTAGAGCAAGAATAAGAATATTTTCATGTCCAACTAGAAAACTAGGTTGAGGAATGCCTACCATGGGACCCATTGCAATATAAAAAAGTGGTAGGAAGAAAATTAGAGATAGAATAATTCTTCTCTTCATATTCCTTAGCTCAACATCAATAATATCTTCCTCTACTGCCTGGGATTTTTCGCCACCCTTTACCTTAGCATCATACCCAGCAGATTTTACAGAACTTATAATGTCATTAGTATTAACTGCATCCTCGTCAAAGTCCACTGCCATAGAATTTGAAAGAAGATTTACGCTAACACTTTTAACACCATCAAGTTTATTAACAGTTTTTTCAATTGCGTTCTGACATGCGGAACAGGTCATTCCGTAAACGTCAAAACTCTCCTTCAACAATATCACTCCTTTAAAAAATCACTAATCTCTTTAAAGTTACTTGGAAGTTCCATCCTAAACTCTCTCCCATATAAATAGGATAGTTCACCAGAAAATTCTTTAAAAAGAAGTCGACCGGCGTGTAGAAATTGGTTATTAAGATTAAATTTCTTTCTAAAAAAATCATTAACCTTACTATTCCCATACTTTCTATCGCCAATAATAGGATGATTCATAGAGTATAACCCGGAGCGAATTTGGTGGGTTCTTCCGGTAATTAAGTCCACCTCTAAAATAGAATACTCCCCATTGGAATAAAGAGTGGTAAACTCAGTTTTAATATACTTAGAATTTTCATCCTCTTCTTTTTTTACCCAAACTTGATTTTTATTATCATCCTTGTATAAAAAAGCCTCTTGGGTAAAATGTTTAGGGGTTTTCCCCTTAACAATAGTGGTATAGAATTTTTTAACTCCGCCATTTCTAATTGCCTCGTTAATTTCCTTTAGGGCAGTATAATTTTTCGCCCCAATTACTAAACCAGAAGTATTTCTATCAAGTCTATTACAAATGGAAGGTCTAAAGGCTTTAGAAATGCGAGGGACAAAATCCCCCTTTTCAATAAGGTAGTTTACCATCATATCCACAAGATTTTTTTCATACTCTCCTGTAGAATGACTTAAAATTCCTGCAGGTTTTTCCATAATAATAATATTTTCGTCCTCAAAATTGACAATGGGAAAATCACTACTGCGAAGATTTTTACTCTTACGAATAAATTTTTCAATAGTCTCGTCAGAGAGAAACATCTTAATAACATCCCCCTCCATTAAAATATATTCAGGGCTTTGTTTTTTGCCATTTACTACAATATTTTTCTTGCGAATATTTTTATAGATAAAGGACGAATTTGCCCTTTCAAAGTATTTTTTTAAAAAACGATCCAGCCTTTGCTCATGGTCGTTCTTGCCAATTACAACCTCTTTCACATTTATCTCCATTTCTGATATAATAGTTACTGAAATATTATATCAGAAGGAGGAAACTTTTGAACGGATTTGTTAGAATTAGAATACGAGATTTTTTCTCACGACTAATAGGATATTTAATCTCCCTGTTAATTTTTCTAGGGCTAGTATTAGTTGTAAAGTGGAGAATAGACAAATTATATATAGACACATATGAGGGAGTAGAAACAAACTTTGGAATAGTGGAAGAGGTTAAAAAAACCTACGGACAGCTACACACTTTAGTAACGGGAGAAAAGAAAGAGGAAGTAGTTCCAGTAGAAGTACCAGAGAGTATAGAAGTGGGAAAGGAAGTAGAAATAACTATATTTGAAAATGAAGACCTATCCTCAATTGGACAGAAGCTAGTAGCGACAAACTTAGTAGAAAATAATCTCTACTTTGAACAGCTAGTAGAGGATATGGGACTAAGGAATAGTTTTGCCGTGGGGACATACCAACTAGAAACGGGAATGAAGGTACGAGAAATAGTATGTAAACTAACAGGGACAGAGCAGCGAAAATATGTACTAGAATTTTCCACACCAGTAGATCCACGAACAGTAGGAGAAGCTCTAAAGGATAAGGGAGTAATACTAGACGTAGAGAAATTTGTAAGCCAAGTAAATGAAATGGGATATGGAAATGGAGTATTACAGGGAGTATACGAAGTAATTACACCACTAAAAGTAGCAAAAATAATAGAGGAACTTTACGGGGCAAACTAGCCCCTCTTTTTTTTAATAATAAACTAAACTGGGTATATTGAGAAAAAGGAGTTGGTCAAATGAAATGGCAAGGTAGGAGAAAATCAGACAATGTAAGACGAGGTGGCGGAGGTCCAGCTACAATAGGAGTAGGTGGACTTGTACTAATGCTTATAATATATTTAATAGGCGGAAATCCTATGCAAGTACTTGAACAGACAGCAGGAGGCGGACAAAATCCAGGACCTCCAACAGAAAGGGACGAATTTTTATCAGTAGTCTTAGCAGATACAGAGGACGTATGGAACGAAATATTTAGAGAAAATAATATGGACTACGTTGAGCCACAGCTAAACTTATACAGTTCAGTAGTAAATAGTGGATGTGGAAGAGCAACATCACAAGTAGGACCATTTTACTGTCCGCTAGACAATGTAGTGTATATAGACACCTCATTTTATGACGACTTGACAAATAAATTTGGAGCGTCGGGAGACTTTGCCTTTGCCTATGTACTAGCCCACGAAGTAGGCCACCATGTACAAAACCAACTGGGAATATTAGGAAAAGTACAATCCCTTAGAGGAAGAGTATCAGAAACGGAGTACAATAAATATTCAGTAGCACTAGAGCTACAGGCAGACTACTATGGCGGAGTATTTGCTCATTACGTACAAAATAAAGGCTACTTAGAAGAAGGGGATATAGAGGAGGCGTTAAACGCTGCATCTGCAATAGGAGATGATAAAATCCAGGAGATGGCAACAGGAGAAGTACGACCAGATACATTTACCCATGGAAGCAGCGAGCAGAGGGTAAAATGGTTTTATGAAGGGTTAAAGTATGGGGATTTACAACATGGGGATACATTCTCCGCGCTACAAAATGGGACTCTTTAATAGCCTAGTAGGCTATTGACAATTCCATAGAATGTAGAACACTCAAAAATTACAGATGCAATAAAATACTTTATTATTTAAATGAAGGGGAACCAGGGGAGAAATTACGAGAGATTCCCCTTTGGTTCCCCGTAACCCATGGTAGGGGTCGGTCGTCCCCGACCGACCCGCCGAGAAGAGTACATCTGTATTGCGGAAGATATATGTTATAAAATTCAAGCACAATTTTGTGGGGAATAATGGCGTTATTAAAACGCCATTATTTTTTTATAACAATGTTAAATCTAAAAATATTCTAAAATTTTACAATCTTAATAAAACTGCTGTATAATAGTTTGGAAAGGAAGGAATATGGAATTATTTTTACAATACTTAATTTACTATTTTTTATTATGCTAGGATACTATTGTAAGAGAAGTGGACTATTTAAAGAGGAAACTTCCAAAGCACTAAACTCATTTGTATTTACCTTTGCATTTCCAACAGGAATAGCCATGAGTTTTTACAAGGTAGATGTACTGGGAGTACTAAATAAAAATCTACTAATAGCTGTGGTACTAGTATTTACATTTGTGTTGGCAGGCGCTTTAATAATAGCAAAATTTATGCCATTAAGTACTCTAAATAAAACCATGAGTGCCGTGGCAATATTTAGAGGAAATTTTGTAATAATGGGATTCCCAATACTGTGAGTGCTCTATGGAGAAATTGCACTACCAATAGCGGGAGTAATGGTTGCAATATCCCAAGTGTTTTACAATATGTCTACAGTATATTTATACGAAAGGGCAATTGGAAATAGAGGAGATCTAAAAAAGACCTTAATCGATGTATGTAAATCTCCTATGTTTGTGGGAGCGTCTATGGGACTTATAATAAACTTTCTAAATGTAAATCTATACTTTTTAGAACAACCACTTAGAGATTTAGGAAATTTAGCACCCTCATTAGCATTAATAGTACTTGGTACAAGTGTGGACTTTAAACTAGACAGGGAGAACTTAAAAAATACATTAATAGTTACTTTTTCAAAGTTAATACTCTCACCACTACTTGCATTTGGAATATCAAAGGCTTTTTCTCTATCCCCAATGGAACTTGGAACGGTAGTAGTACTATTTGGAGCACCAACAGCAGTAGCATCCTTTACATTTGCAAAGGAATATAATGCAGATACGAACCTGGGCCAAAGCTATGTACTCTCCACCATGATATTTTATATGTTTACAATTTATTTAGTTAAGGTGCTTGTATAGTATATTTTTCTAAAAGAAAAAAGGCAGGAAATTAATCCTGCCTTAATTTTTTATTTTTATGCCTTTGGAGGCATTACTACAGCCTTACCTACAAGTACTGTTACTCCATCTTGGTTTGTACACTCTGAATCAAATGTTACAATATTTTTTTCAACATTAACATCTGTTGCAGTTATCTTTGCAGTAATTGTATCGCCAAATCTAACTGGCTTTAAGAATTTACATTCATTACTTAGGAAAATAGTTCCAGGTCCTGGTAGATACATTCCTAATATTGTAGAAATATAAGATGCAGTTAACATACCATGAACGATTCTTCCCTTAAACATTGTATTCTCTGAAGCCGATTGGTCAGTATGAGCTGGGTTTAAATCTCCAGTAACTCCACCAAATAAATAAACGTCTGACTCAGATACTGTTCTTGAATAAGTTTCAATATCTCCAACTTTTATTTCATCTATAGTTTTGCCTTTCATTTTTTCTCTTTTTTTAGAAAACTCTTAGAAGAATGTTTGAAATAAATAAAATATTTCAAACCGTTTCATACAACTGGCTATTAAAAAGATTATTTCAAAATAAAATCCATAATTGATAAATTTGAAATATTTTCCACTATTTATAGCTCTAGTCCCATTTTCTCCTCTAGGAATATTTTTGTATCCATAATCTTTAGATCTTCAGCAATTTCTGGTTCAAACTCCATTTGATCTAAAATGTCTTTTTGTAAATCTATTCCAGGCGCAATTTCTATCAATTTTAATTTTTCTTCACCAATGGTAAATACAGCTCTTTCAGTTAAATAGTAAGTCTCTTGTCCAACATCCTTAGCATATTCAGCAGAAAATGTTATTTGTTCAACTTCATTAAGGAATTTCTTTGCCTTTCCTTCGTTTGAAATTACAAGCTTACCATCTACGAAATCCTCTTTAAGTCCACCAGCGGTAAAAGTTCCAACGAAGATACACTTCTTAACATTTTGAGTAATATCTACAAATCTTCCACAACCTGCAACTCTTCCACCAAATTTTGAAACGTTAACATTTCCATGGATATCACATTCTGCAAGTCCAAGAACTGCAATGTTAAGTCCTCCACCATTGTAGAAATCAAATTTATATCCTTGATCTACTATTGAGTATGGATTTAGAGAAGCACCAAAATCCTTTCCACCTATGGGAATCCCACCAGTAGTCCCTGGCTCTACAGACATTGTAACCTTAGAAGCCTGTCCTTCTTCGTTAAGAACTACAGAAACCTCCTCAGGCAGACCAATTCCAAGGTTTGCTACATTACCTGCCTCAAAGAATTGGGCAGTTCTTCTAGCACAAATTTTTCTATTGTTAAGTGGAAGTGAGGCCGCTTTAGAAAGTATGGCTCTAGTCTGTCCAGAGAAAGTTGGGTTGTAAATAGTTTCAAACGTTTGCATATGGAATTTGTGTATATCTGAACACTTTACAACAACGTCAACAAGTACATTTCTAGGATTTAAAGTACCTGCCTCAACAATTTCCTCAACTTGGCAAATTACTATTCCATCATTTGCTCTAGCTGCTGCTACAGAGAATACATCACCATTTAAGGCTTCCTTTTCAAGGGAGATATTACCAAGTTCATCAGCATAGGTACCTCTAATAATTGAAACATTAACTTTAGAAGTATTGTATTTTAAGAACTCCTCTCCATCTATTTTGATTACACTTACTTCTTCTGTTTTAGTTACATAATTTATCTTTCCGCCTTCAAGTCTTGGATCAGCAAAGGTCCTAAGCCCAGTTCTTGAAATTGTAAATGGCAGACCCATAGAAGCATCTCTAAACATATGAGAAACAACCCCTTGTGGAAAGTTATATGCTTCAATTTTATTTTCAAGAGCTAATTTTTGAAGTCTTGGAACTAAATTCCAGTATCCACCAATAACTTTCTTTACGCAACTTTCGTTTCCAAAGTGATTAAGTCCTCTAGTATCACTATCACCTTGACCTGCTGCATAATATAGACTTAAATCCCTAGGTTTTTCTGTTTCTAAAAATCTCTCCTCAATTGCATTTAATACCTCTTCAGGAACACCAACACCGACAAATCCATTAGTCGCTACTACATCGCCGTCTTTAATTAACTCTGCGGCTTTTCTTGCATCGTAAAATAATACCATTTGCCCTCCCTTGATAATAAATTAAATTAAGCATATTTCTTAAAATCTCTTATTTGATTTAAGAGACTATATTTTCCCCAATATTGCGAGCTATTAATAAATATTTTTTATTCACAAATCTGATTAACATAATATTTCTTTTTTGATACTCTTTAAATTCAGCTATTGTAATAGTTTAAATAGAATTGGCTAGTAGGATGATTTTGATAATATGTGTTTAGATATACTATACTTTATGGAGAATGCACTTTTGCACTATATACCCAAGTTATTTAAAATTTAATTGTAGGCGGAATAAAATATTCTAATTTTCTAACGAATTTTACCCATTGGAATCTTATTTAAGGCATACACTATATATTATAATAATTATTTAATCAATATTTTTTTGTTATCTTTTTGTTATTTTTTTGTTATTATAATGAAAAATTTTTGAAAAATTATTTTTAGAATTGGGTGTAAGGCAAAATAAAAAGAGGCGAATTCGCCTCTTCCTTGTAAAAATATTTTTTTAAATTGTGCAACTAATTACTCTGCAGAGTTTTTAGATTCACGTTGTTCTTGTAATTCCTTCTGTCTTGAGTAGGCGTGCATTATTAGTGCAACTGTTACTACTCCGTAGCTTAGGAAGGTTCTAAAGTATTCCCCTATCATTGCATCTCCTGTAAGTGCCTTCCCTGCTTGAGGCATTACTATAAACATCAAGTGGAATAGTAGTGTTCCAAATAGTGCATTTGGAATTGATGCCTTTGATACACTTGCTCCTCCTACTAATAGGGATGCTGCTGCATAAAGTGCAGTTTGATCTTGTCCTGCGTAGGTGTTAAGTGTTCCTATATTTTGTAGGTAGATTAGCTGTCCATAGCAAGCTAGTACTGTGGAAATTACTATTGACTGAATTCTAATCTTGTCTGTATTCATTCCAGCGTTTCCAGTTATCTTTTGGTCATGTCCTACTGCGCTCATGTCGTGGCCGATTTTAGTCTTTTTAAACCATACTGTAAATATACATAGTAGTACGATTAGTAGAATTGTAAATACTGGAACTTCTACTGCTCCTATTTTAAAGCTTAATATTGAATCAAATCCCTTTGCTACATCTAGTTTAAAGGAGTTCTTAATTCCATATCCCTTTGAAAGTAGAATCTTTCTATTTCCAATTGGTATTACTGACCCACAAAGGTAGAGTAAAAATAACATATATAGTCCGAAGATAAAGAAACTCATCATCATAGATGTAATCATTTCCCTTCCTCTTGCTCTATTTAGTACTCTTCCTGAAAATTGTCCTAGTAGTATTGCAATTGGAGTTCCTATTGCAGCTGCAAGTAGTAGTCCTGGAAGCCCCTTTACTCCAAAATTAGTTACAAATACTAGTCCAATCTGTCCTGCCATTGCTCCTAGAGGTATACCAAAATTTATTCCCATTCCTGCAAGTACAGGTATAATTAGTGCAAGTACTAAGAAGGAGTTTCTTACCATTCTTCTGCCAAGCTCTCCTGTAATATATGAAAGAGGTGGCTTTGCTATAATAAGTCCCGCAACAACTATTATTATAAATAATATGGGAACCATTCCTCGATTTAAAAACTTTCTAAAATTTTTATTCATCACTTGGTCCTCCTTGTTAGTGCGTAGAGAATCATACCATTAGTTACTATAATTCTTAGTATTTCTGAAATATCTATATTTAATGCACCATTTATAACTGTTGGTGTCATTGTTAGTATTCCTTGGAATAGTATTGTTCCAATAACTACGTTAGTAATATTTGCTTTGTTTATAGATGCTCCACCAATTAATATTGCCGCTACCGTTTGGAAGGTAAAGGACTGTGGCGCTGTATATAACTGAATATAACCATAGGATTGGTGATATACAATTATTCCAAGTGCAGCTATTACTGTTGAAAGAATTACAGATATAGCTCTCATCTTATTAATATTTATTCCTGCCGCTCTAGCATACTCTGGATTTGAACCAACTGCTGTAATACTTGTACCAGTCTTGGTCTTAAAAAATGCCCATACTAAAAATGCAACAAAGGCAAAGAATAGTATCATTCCAGTAGGAATAGTTACTCCACCAATTTCTAAATTCATAAAATCAGATAGTATTCCCACAGTTTTACTTGTACCGTCTTCAAAAACAGTTTTAGTCATCCAATATTCAGATACTGGAATTTGCTGACGAAGTCCACTTCCACCGTAGCTCATTACAGATACTGGGTTTTTATATGGAAGTATAACCCACACAATACTCATTAGTGCTACAAATGAATATCCTACATAGGTTGCAATAAGCATTTCATCGCCCTTAATTCTATTTAATAGTAGTCCGTATAAAAATCCAAATACCACTGCAACTATTGCTCCTAGAATCATTGCTACAAATAATCCAGAAAATCCAGTTATGCCAAGTTCTAGAGATGTAACTCCCCCTAGTATTCCTGCAATTATTCCTACTGGAATACCAAAGTTAAGTCCACATCCAGATTGGATCATTGGAATCATGGAAAGAACCATAACCGAAAACATTCCAAATCTTCCAATTACATCTTCAATAGAAGTAGCTAAATCAAGGCCTACAATAGGTGTTGCAATAAATAGGGCAACTAAAAATAGGAAAATTATAATTCTTGGTAGGCCGATATTTTTAATAAAATTTTGATTTTGATTCATTATATTACGTCCTCCAATTTCTCCCCACTCATAAGTAGACCAAATTTAGCTGCATCAGTAGTAGCAGGTAGTATTCCTGCAATTGTACCTTCACATACTACGGCAATTCTATCGCAAATCGCCCTTAATTCTTCAAGTTCTGATGAAATCATAACTATAGTCTTACCCATTTCCTGATTTTGCTCTCTAAGTGCATTTAATACCAATTCCTTAGCTCCTATATCAATTCCTCTAGTAGGTTCTGATACAAATAGTAGGTCTGGTTCCATTGCAAATGCCTTTGCGATACAAACCTTCTGTTGATTTCCACCACTTAAATTTTGCGCTCTTTGCTCTGGTCCTGTACACTTAATATTTAGACTTTCTATATAGCGACTTGCAAGTTCTTTCATTGCCTTTTCATCTCTGAACTTTATGCCAAGTATTTTCTTTAGAAATTTATCCTGAACTTGCATTGCATTAAAGGCAATATTCCAGAATATTGGCTCTTCAAGTAGAAGTCCTACATTTCTTCTATCCTCTGATACAAAGGCAATTCCCCTCTTTAAAGTGTCCTTAGTATCTCCAAGTTTTAATGGCTCTCCATCAAAGACCACATCTCCCTTAACAGGGTATGATCCTAAAATTCCATTGGAGATTCCTAGCTTACCTTGTCCGGCTAGTCCTGCAAATCCAAGAATTTCTCCACGTCTAATATCGACGCTTAAATCCTTAATTTGCTCCCCAGGCATATCTACCCAGAGATTTTTTATACTCATGATGATATCATTATCATCTATTTTTCTATTGTCATTTTGACCAGTTTCTCTAGCTGCAGATCCATCTCTTCCTACCATCCAATTTGCAATTTGTGAAGCAGTTACTTCACTAGCAGGTCTATTTTGAACTACAACTCCATCCCTTAGTACAATTACCTGGTCGCATATTGTAAGAATTTCTCTTAACCTATGAGATATAAATATAATTGCGATGCCCATACTAGATAATCTCTTAATTGATGCCATTAAACTGTCTGCTTCAGATTCTGTTAGTACAGCTGTGGGCTCATCCATAATAATCAGCTTTACATTTTCTCTAGTTATTTCCCTTGCAATTTCTATAAACTGCTTATGTCCAACTGGCATTTCAGATACATATTCCCTTGGGTCAATTTTTATTCCAAGTGTATCTAGGGAGTTACCAGCTATTTCTATATTCTTCTTAGTGTCAATAGTGTTGTACCTTGGTCCAAGTACTGTGGAAATTACACTTTTATTGGTTTTTTCCATATTAAGGGTAATATTTTCAGATACTGTAAATCCAGGAATAAGGGAAAATTCTTGGTGAACCATTCCTATCCCCTTTGCAAGTGCATCCATTGGATTTTTAAAATCTATCTTTTCACCCTCTAAATAAATATTGCCGTCATAACCACCGGTATCTGCAATTACACCCATTCCAAAGATAATGTTCATAAGTGTACTCTTTCCGGCACCATTTTCTCCGACAAGACCTATTATTTCACCTTTGTGGATTTCAAAGTTTACATCCCTTAGTACCACGTTTCCATCAAAGTCTTTACCTACATTTTCTACTTTGAGTAGAAGGTCTTGCATTATTTCACCTCACTTACATCAAAAGTATCCAACGATAGCGTTGGATACTTTATCAGTTACTTTTTCAAATATTTTAGTCCTCTGCAGCTATTCCTTCTAGGTCTACGTTAAGATTTAGATACTTTTCAGGTACTGGAACCTTATCCATTCCTAGGTATCCTTTACCATAAACATAAGTGTCTTGAGCTACAAGAATGTGGTTAGTTTTTTCTTCTCCACTTGCTCTGTCAATGTAGTATTCTCCCATCCAGTTAGCGCCTTCTGTGAATTTACCAATTGAAGAAAGTACATCATCAATATTTGTAAGTTCTTTATTTCCTGCTACTACTTCTTGAACTAGATCAACTGCTCCAAGAGTTGTAGAGTATCCTAGGGAATAAGCCCAAGATCCCATTTTTTCTCCGCCGCCAGCTTCAACTACAGCTTCTTCAACTTTAGCGTTGATTGCTTGCCAGTCTCCAGCTTCTTTAGTTACGTCAAGTGAGAATGCTCCAGGGTATCCCATAATTGGTGATGGAAGGTCTTGCTCAACAAACATTGCTCCGCCAGCTACGATACCTCTTAGTAGAGGTTCAGTGTGTGCGTCATTTGTACAGAAGAATGCAGTGTCTTTACCGTATTTTTCTATCCAAGTAGGAATTTTTTCAGCGATAAACTGTTGTGCTCCTGGAATTCCAACGTCTGAAGTTGGGTCTGGTGCAGTTTCAGGAATAAATTCAATTCCAAGGTCTTTACAAGCTTCTTCCATAATTCCACGTCTAAGTGCTAGAAGCTCAATTGACATATGTCTTGGGAAAGAAATGTGTACAAATTTAGTAGCTCCCATTTCCTTTGCAGCAGCAATAATTCTATATCCTCTAGATACGTTATCTGCATCTACTGCTAAATCAGCTGCTTCTTCAACCATTATAGTATCTTCTTGTGGTACAAGAGCGATTAACATAATGTCTGGATTTTGAGCTCTAATTTGCTCAAATGCAGCTACTGTTCCAGGAACTGATTGGTTAACTATAATTGCCTTCATTAGTGGGTCTGATGCCATTGCTACAATTTTAGAAATTGTAGTTTCTTGTTCTTGAGTAAAGTTATCTGGGTATGTATCGTGTACAATCATACCACCATTTGCTGCGTCACCAAATTTTTCAATTGCAGCTTGTGCAGCTCTAAACTCGTCTTCACCTTGTGAAACAGTTCCAGTTACAATACCAATATGGTATTCAGCTTCTCCTGTAGCTTCTTCCCCAGCGTTATTTCCTGCATTAGCTGCATTATTTGCTGTTGCATTTCCACCATTGCTTCCAGTGTCTTTTCCACCGCAAGCTGCTAGTGTAAATACCATTACCATTGAAAGAAGTACAAGCATAATTCTTTTTGTCTTGCTCATTTTATCCTCCTTGCCACTTTAATTTACTAAAGTGCTTAAATTATATGAGTATTTTATCATAATAGAAAATTCCTGTCAAAAAACTTTAGGTTTGCAAAATGGATTTTACAGCTGAAAAGTTAAACTTAATTTCAAAAATCCACTTATTAAATTAAGCAAATCTCCTTTAGTTTACGAACTTTTTTAATAATTCCACTATATTTCTATATTTTTAAAACCTCTTCCCTCAATTTCCGATGTATCACATACTGTAATAAAGGACTCTGGGTCAATTGCCCTAGTTAAGTTTTTTATCCTTACTAATTCAAAGGCTGAACATATACAGTAGACTATTCTATACTCAGTTTTAAAATAGGCTCCTTGAGCGTCAATAAACGTAACTCCCCTGTTTATCTTCTCCATAATCATATTGGCAATTTCTTGATTCTTTCTTGAGATTATTATTAATTCCTTCTGCTTTCCTACTCCTAGCTGTATTTTATCCACCAGGTTGTAATTTATTACGAAGGCAACTAGGGTATAAAGTGCCCTATCTATAGAGAATATATATGCAGAAAACCCTATTATCACTCCGTTTAACAGTAGTAGTACCCGCCCAACTTGTATATTAAAATGTTTTTTTAATATGGCGGCAAGTATATCAAATCCTCCAGTGGAAGTTCCATTTCGAAATGTTATTCCACCTCCCAGTCCACTTAGTGCCCCTCCAAAAAATGCACTTAGTACAATATCGTGAGTTAAGTACATGGTATCTGGTAGGTATTTATCCATCATAAAGATGTAGAAAGAGGAGAGTATTGTAGACAAAATGGTATAGAAAATAAATTCCCTATCTAAAAATATTAACCCTGCTATTAGTAAGGGGAGGTTTAGTAGTATTACAAGTACAGATAGAGGAATACCTGTTACATACTCTACAAGTACTGATATTCCATTTACTCCCCCAGAGATTAGCTGGTTTGGTCTTAGTATGGTTACAATTGACAATGTGGTGAAAAAATTCCCCACAATTACAGAGAGAAGTTTTCTAGGTAACTTCTCTCTGTTTATTTTATGCTCCAGTATTTTCCAATGTTTTTCCATTAGTCCTCCAAAAGACCTTCAAAAAGTCTATCTTCAACTAAAAATGGAATGGTAAAGGAATATTCCTTATTTTCCTCTTGAAATTTTTCTGCAACTTCCATTGCGTTTTCGTTTCTCGCCCAACTTCTCCTTGCAACTCCACCCATTACGTCCCAAATTAGTGCCGAGTTAATTATTTCGTCCTTTTCATAAGTTCCGTCTAGTACAAGTCCAAATCCACCGTTAATTGCCTTTCCAATTCCAACACCACCGCCGTTGTGAAGGGCACAAAGGCTCATTCCCCTTGCTGCATTTCCAGCAAAACAGTGTACTGCCATATCTGCCATTACATTTGAACCGTCCTTAATATTTGCAGTCTCTCTAAATGGGGAATCAGTTCCTGAAACGTCGTGGTGATCTCTACCTATCATAATAGGTCCAATCTCGCCCTTTCTAACCATCTCGTTAAATTTAAGGGCAATG
>CAYFUL010000019.1:0-4298 GCA_964346375.1 uncultured Peptoniphilaceae bacterium | reverse complement strand
TAGAGTATTCTCGCCTTTGAACCTACCACTAATTTATTTTCTTCCGCATCTCTTATCCAATTATAGTTATCTAAATCCTGGTACCTTCTATCCTTGTCTATACACTCCATTGCATAGTGGTCGGTCTTTACTAAATCCTCGTCCTTTCCAGATAGACAAACCCACCTAAATGGTCCATATCCATAGTCAAATAGAAGTGGCCCCATAATGTCCTCTACATAACTTGGCCAAATAAATCCGTCCTTATCGTCTACTCCATTTTTAGAAATTTCAGTAACTCCTGAATCAAAAATCGCCTTTAAAAATGAATTTCCATAGTCGAAAAAGTAGGTTCCCTTTTCTGTAAGCTTCTTAATAACTTCAAAATGACGCTTTAAACTAGAATCCACTAGATTTTTAAATTTCACTTGGTCCTTTGAAAGTAGTTCTGTCCTCTCCTCAAAAGTAATTCCCACAGGACAGTATCCCCCGTTGTAAACATTGTGGCAAGATGTTTGGTCTGAAAGTAAATCAATGTGGAGATTACTACTTTCAATATATTCAAGTAAGTCTACAATATTTCCATGGTAGGCAATGCTATGGGCATCTTTTTTCTCCAAGTGTTCCACTGCAATTTTAACTGCCTCTTCTGGAGTTTCTACAACTTCTTTTATCCAACCTTGGTCTAGTCGAGTATTAATTCTTGATAGATCTACCTCGGCAATAATACTTACTGCCCCTGCAATATCAGCAGCTTTCCCTTGAGCTCCACTCATTCCTCCAAGACCAGATGATACAAATAACCTTCCAGCTAAATTATCTTTATCAGCAATTCCAAGTTTTAGCCTTCCTGCATTTAATAGGGTATTAAAAGTACCGTGAACAATTCCCTGTGGTCCGATATACATCCATCCTCCAGCAGTCATCTGTCCATAATTTGCAACTCCAAGTTCCTCTGCAATTTCCCAGTCCTCTAAATTGTCATACTCTCCAATCATAAGGGAGTTTGTAATAATTACCCTTGGTGCGTCCTTTTTAGATTTAAAAATTCCTACAGGATGTCCACTTGCAACTACTAAAGTCTGTGTATCTGTTAGTACTTTTAAATACTCCTGAATTAATCTGTACTGCATCCAATTTTGACACACTGATCCAGTTTCCCCATAGGTAACTAGTTCGTAGGGGTATAGAGCAACTTCAAAATCAAGATTATTATCCATCATAAGTTGAAATGCCTTACCTTCAATACAGTTCCCCTCGTATTCATCTATTGGTTTTGCATAGATTCTTCCCTCTGGTTTAAATCTATAACCGTAAATTCTACCTCTAGTTTTAAGTTCATCAAGAAATTCTCCAATTAACTCCTGATGAAATTTCGGTTCAATATATCTTAGCGCATTTCTAAGTGCTAATTCCGTCTGTGCTTTACTCAGTCTAAATCCTCTATCAGGTGCTCTTCTAATTCCCTCCTGAAATTTAGGATAGCTGGGTAGTGTATTTAATTTAATTTCCATAAAGTACCCCCTTTATAATATAATAATAACAGAAAATAACAGTAGTGGAGGTAGAAATGAACAGAGTTTTTTTTAATATAGAAGAAATTTTCTCTCCCATAGATTTAGGCAGACCTCTTCGTGGTAAGGAGATGGATTCGGGAGAAATTTTGAAGAATGGATACATTGTAGTAGTAGATGGAAAAATTGAGAGTATTGGAGAGGGAACTCCACCTGAAATTAATGCAGAGTATATTGATTGTAGTGGAGAAGTTGCTCTACCGGGACTAATCGACGCCCATACACATTTAGTCTACGGCGGAAGCAGAGAAAATGAATTTGCACGAAAGCTAAATGGAGAAAGCTATCTAAGTATTTTAGAGTCTGGGGGCGGAATTTTATCTACCGTTAAGGCAACTAGGGAAGCAAGTTTTAATGAACTATATGAAAAAACTAAGGAGCAGTTAAAAATAATGCTCTGTCATGGAGTTTGTTCTGTTGAAATAAAATCTGGATATGGGTTAAATTTAGAGGACGAAATAAAACAACTTGAGGTGGTAAAAAAACTTTCAGAGGATTTGCCAATGACTCTTGTTCCAACTTTAATGGCAGCCCACGCAATTCCACCAGAGTTTAAAGATAATAGAGAGGGCTATATTAACGAGATTTTTAAAATTATTGAGGAAGTTTCTAAGAGAGGACTTGCAGTGTATAACGATGTATTCTGCGAAAAGGGAATATTTACTGCCGAAGAATCTAAGAGAATACTAGAACATGGACTAAAATTTGGACTTCTACCGAGAATTCACTCTGATGAAATTGAAAGTATAGGGGGAGTGGAAATTTCTAACGACTTGCCAATAGTAAGCGCTGAGCATTTAATGGTGGTTGGAGATGATGAAATTAAAACCCTTTCAAAAAATAATGTAATAGGAAATTTACTACCAGCTACTACTTTTTCATTAATGGAGGACACCTACGCTCCTGCAAGAAAAATGTTAGAGAATGATATGGCAATTACCCTATGTACAGATTCAAACCCAGGAAGTTGTCCTACGGGGAATTTACAATTTGTAATGCAACTTGGAGCGTTGTATATGAAATTAAAACCAAGGGAGATTTTTAACGCAGTTACAATAAACGCCGCCTACTCCATTGGCGTAGCCTCTAGTAAGGGAAGTTTTACCCCAGGAAAGGACGCAGATATAACCTTTATGAAGGCAAAGAATTTAGAATACCTTCTCTACTATTTTGCAACTAACCATTGCTCTAAAGTTTATATTAAAGGGGAAAAAGTTCTATAAATAAAAAAAGACCAAGCTCTCCCAAGCTTGGCTTTTTATATTATTCTGGCTTTGGTGCGTCTACTGGGCAAACTCCTGCACAAGAACCGCAGTCGATACAAGCATTACCGTCAATTACATAGATTGAACCTTCGCTAATACAATCAACTGGACATTCTGGTTTGCAAGCTCCACAAGCTATACAAGCGTCTGAAATTACATATGCCATAATTTTTACCTCCAAATACTTTTTATAATTTACCTTTCCCTTGTACTATAACAAATGAAGTGTAGAAAATCAAGTGAATTTATTTTCATATTATCAATTAGAAAAATATTGCGCCATTTTTTTAAATTTCAAAAAAATCTAAAACCTTTTAATTCAGAGTGTTTTACTCGGTTTTATTTTTTGCACTATTCTAGTTTTAAAAACCATACTAGGTCTAATTGATAATACTAATAGAAGGCGAAGGGTATTTTAGTTCCATTGGAGTAGGAGAAATTACTATCCTCTAGTAGATTACCGTCTATATTTGCAGTAATAGCTCTATCAATTTTAAACTCTCCTGCCGTGGTTTTATATACCTTTACATTTCTGTGGTCTAAGTGTTTTCCAGCCTTGTACTTTGGAATCATAGAAGCCATTTCAAAAATGCTCATCTTCTCAATTAGAACTACTTCAAATACACCATCTTCTATACTGTTACCTGGAGCAGGGTTGTACCCGCCGCCATAGTAACTTCCATTACAAAGGGCGATTATCATGTACTCTCCCTTACCACTTACAGTCTCTCCATTTGAAAGTTTAAAACTATATTCTAAATGGGTAGATTTTTTACTAAATAGTGATCTAATAATGGAAATGGTATAAGCAGTTTCTCCCAGTTTTGGAAAAGTCTTTAAAATTTCCAAGGCTCTCTTTAAAATTAGAGTATCAAACCCAAAGGAGAATATATTTATTCCAAAAAAATCGTTAATGGAAAGTAAATCTATGTCCCTAATAGTTGGGTCTACAATATTTTCTATACTATTAATTTTTAAACACTTGGAAAAGTCATTTGCAGTACCCATGGGAATAATTCCAAAGGCAGTTTTACTTCCCCTAATTTCATTTACAATCTCTTGAAAAGTACCATCTCCCCCAGCGCCATAGATTATTCCATCACTTCCATATTTTTCAGAAAATTCCCTTGCAAGATTTCCAATATGACCGGGATATTCGCTTTTAAAAATTTCAACTCTGTCCAATAAATTATTTTTCTCGAAAATTTCAAGAATTTTCTCTTCAATTCCTTCAGAGTATCCACCAGATTTGGTACTTAAAATAATTCTGTATTTCTTAAATCTCATTGCTTCACCAAGGAGATTATACCATAGGGAGTATTAATATTTGAATGTAATAAAAAAAGGCTAGGATTTCTCCTAGCTAACCCTGATTTTCTTTAGGGTTTTAAATGATGTGTAGTAATAAAAATTACCGATGTAATAAAAATACTTTTTTATTTAAATGAAGGGGGACCAGGGGAGAAATAACGAGAGATTC
>CAYFUL010000018.1:0-28214 GCA_964346375.1 uncultured Peptoniphilaceae bacterium | reverse complement strand
AATAAGGGTAATACCCATTGAGGCTATCATTACTAATCCAGAACCTAGGAATAGTATACATAGACTCTTTAGTATGGTTTCAATAGGAATGGTCTTTTTAAAAACTACAACTTCGTCTTGACCTCTTAAAGTTGAAATAGTACTAAAGAGTAGTACACCAAAGGTTGTAGTTTTAATTCCACCTCCAGTTGAAGCGGGAGAAGCTCCAATAAACATAAGTAGTATGGTTAGTAGTACACTTGAACCTCGCATTGCCTCAATATCTATGGAATAAAATCCTGCCGTTCTACTTGTAACGGACATAAACATTGATGCTAAAATCTTTTCTATTAATGAAAATCCCCTCATTACAATTCCAGAATACTCTAGGATAAAAAATCCAAAGGTACCTAGTAAAAAGAGTATTGTGGAAATAGTAAGTACTAATTTCGTATGAAGGGAGAGGTTTTTTGCCTTTTTAAATGTAAATAACTCACTGAATACGCTAAATCCAAGTCCACCAATAGTAATTAGTGCCATAATTACAATATTTACTACAATACTAGACTTATATGGCACTAGAGAATCTCCAAATAGATCGAATCCAGCGTTACAAAATGCAGAAATGGCATGGAAAATTCCATAGGGTATTGCCTTTACACTTCCAATATCCTGAGAAAATCTAATTCCAAGAATTACTGCCCCTATTAATTCGGTAATAAGGGTAAATTTAATTATGTATAGTACAAATCTCATTACACCCTTCATAGAATCCATATTCATCTGTTCTCTAATCATAAGTCTTTGTGCAATACCAACTCTTTTCCCAAGAATTACTGAAAATAGGGAGAAGAATACCATGGTACCAAGTCCGCCAATTTGCATTAAGGTTATTATTACAACCTTACCAAAAACAGACCAATGATTAGCAGTATTTACCACAGTTAAACCCGTTACACATGTACTGGATACTGCAGTAAAAAGGGCACTTACAAAACCTACACTCTCCCTATTTTGACTTGAAATAGGAAGATTTAGTATTATTCCCCCAATAAGTATTACCATAAAAAATGACAGGGTAATAGTTAGTGGATGATTTTTCTTTAATTTCTGAATCATAATTACCTTAAATAAAATAAAAGGTTCCAACTGGAACCTTACTCGCCTTTAGCTATTTCAACTAATTGTGCAAATTCCGCAGGATCATTAATTGCCATTTCGGAAAGCATCTTTCTGTTAATATTGATATTAGCCTTTTTAAGACCATCTATAAACTTAGAATAGCTCATGCCATTTTGTCTAGTTGCAGCATTAATTCTAGTTATCCAAAGTTTTCTCATATCTCTTTTTCTTTGTTTTCTACCTATAAAAGCATAGTTTAGTGACTTCATTACAGCTTGGTTAGCTGGTCTAAATAGTTTAGACTTTGCACCAAAGTATCCCTTTGCTTGTTTAAGTACTTTTTTATGATTTTTTTTCGCGTTTACAGCACGTTTAACTCTAGCCATTATATCCCTCCTTATGGAATCATGTGTTCGATTCTTCTTTGGTCTCCCCTACTTACAATTGAACCTTTTCTTAAACTTCTTACTCTCTTAGCAGTTTTCTTTCCAGTTAAGTGTCCTTTATATGCTTTAAACCTTCTTATCTTTCCAGAACCGGTTCTTTTAAACCTCTTTGCAGACGCTCTATGAGTCTTCATCTTATTAGCCATACTAGTCCTCCTTTTTATCATTACTTGGAGATAAAAACATTACCATGCTTCTACCTTCCATCTTTGGTTTTCTCTCTACTTGACCATACTCAGAAATTAATTCAATAAAACTATCAAGTACTTCCTTACCCAGTTCAGTGTGGCCCATTTCTCTACCGCGGAATCTAACAGAAACCTTTACTCTATCTCCCGCCTTTAAAAACTTAATAGCATTATTAGCCTTTGTCTCTAAATCATGAGTTTCAATCTTAGGTGTAAGTCTAATTTCCTTAACGTTAATAACCCTTTGCTTTTTCTTAGCTTCCTTTTCCTTTTTAATAAGTTCATATCTATACTTGCCATAGTCAAGTATTCTACATACTGGTGGTTTGGCATTAGGAGCAAAATTTACAAGATCTAACTTTGCTTCATTTGCCATATCAAGAGCACGTTGTAAGGATATAACTCCAACTTGTTCTCCGTTTTGATCTATTAACACTACTTCCTTTTCTATAATTTCTTCAATGATGTGAAGCTCTTCAATCTCTAAGCACTTCCATAAAATAAAAAAGGCGTGCTCAAAGACCCAAAAAAAAATAACTTAATACACTATAAGCTAATTGAAACCCTAAAAACCTAAGCATTAAGGTGAGAAGCGAGACTTCTACTTGAACATTGGTATTATACATTTATATAGATTATTTGTCAAATATTTTTACTTTTTTTTACAATTTTAGTTTTTAAAAGAGTGAATTGGAGGTGGAATAAGTCCTCCTCTATCGGTAAATAGCTTTGAAGAAGCACTATTTACCTTCATAATTGGAGCATATCCAAGTAGTCCACCAAATTCAGCAGACTCCCCTACTCCCTTTCCATAAACTGGAATAATTCTAACGGCAGTGGTTTTATTGTTAATAACTCCAATTGCAGCCTCGTCTGCAATCATAGCAGATATAGTTTCAGCAGGAGTATCCCCAGGAATTGCAATCATATCCAGACCAACGGAACATACTGAAGTCATAGCCTCTAGTTTATCTAGAGAAATATATCCCTTTTCTGCCGCTTCAATCATTCCCTCGTCTTCAGATACTGGAATAAATGCACCACTTAATCCACCAACATGGGAGCTTGCCATAATTCCACCTTTTTTCACAGCGTCATTTAACATTGCAAGGGCAGCAGTTGTACCATGACCTCCAACGTGTTCTACTCCAATCTCCTCTAAAATTCTTGCAACACTATCTCCCACAGCAGGGGTAGGTGCAAGGGAAAGGTCTATTATTCCAAATTTAGTACCAAGTTCTTCTGAAACTTCCCTTCCTACTAACTCACCCATTCTAGTAATTTTAAAGGCTGTTTTTTTAATGGTTTCAGATAGAACTGTAAAGGACTCTCTACGAACTTTTTTAAGGGCAGATAGAACTGTACCAGGGCCTGAAACTCCTACATTAATAATATTTTCCCTTTCGCTAATTCCATGAAATGCCCCAGCCATAAATGGATTGTCCTCAACTGCATTTGCAAATACTACTAGCTTTGCACATCCAATTGAATCCTTGTCCTTAGTTAAAAATGCAGATTTTTTTACCGTCTCTCCAAGAATTTTTACTGCATCCATATTTATTCCAGATTTAGTTGAACCTACATTTACAGATGCGCATACGAAATCTGTTGTAGCAAGTGCCTCTGGAATAGAATCAATTAATACGAAGTCAGAGTCTGTAAAATCCTTTTGCACTAGGGAAGAAAATCCACCTATGAAATTTACACCAAGATTTTTTGCAACTCTATCTAGTACTTCGGCATAGGGTACATAGGATTTTGCCTTAGTTGCCGCTCCAATTATGGAAATAGGAGTTACAGATATTCTATTGTTTATAATGGGAATGGAATATTTTCTACTAACTCTCCCAGTAACATCTAGTAAATTTCCTGCAACTCTATTCATCTTCTCGTAGATCTTCTTACAGGACTTATCTATATCTTCGTCAATACAATCAAGTAGGGAAATTCCCATAGTTACAGTTCTAATATCTAGTAAGTCCTCGTCTAGCATCTGTATGGTTTCAAGAATATTTAAATTTTCCATTTTTTACCTCAAATTTTGTGCATAGCGTTAAAGATATCCTCGTGTTGAACTTTAACTACAACTCCAATTTCCTCTCCAAGCTTGTCGTAGGATTTAATAAGGTCCTCAAAATCTCCAACCATATTTGAAATATCTACAATCATAATCATGGTAAAGTAATCCTGCATAATAGTTTGAGTAATATCTATAATATTTAAATTATAGTCTACAAGAATTCCCGTAGCCTTATGTACTATACCAATACTATCCTTTCCAATAATGGTAATAACCGCCTTCATATTTAACCTCCTAAAGTATATTAGGTCTATTATAGCAGTAAAATGTTAAATAATAAAACTTTCAATAAAAATTTTACTATGTTAGAATTTACTCGGTGATATTATGACAGTATGGGGAATAATTGCAGAATACAATCCCTTTCACAATGGGCATAAATTTCAAATTGACACTATAAAAAATCCCGGCGATTATGTAGTTGTAGTAATGAGTGGATCATTTACACAGAGGGGAACTGGGGCGATTTATAGTAAGTGGAATAGAACAAAGATGGCAGTAGATTCTGGAGTGGACTTAGTATTGGAGTTGCCATCCTATTTTTCATGCCAAAATGCAGAAATTTTTGCACAAGGTGGAATATATATTCTAAATTCCCTTGGAATTATAGATAGACTTTCCTTTGGAAGTGAAAATCCAGAGGAGCTTTTAAAATTATTTAGTGATTATAAATTTTCCTATGAGGAAATTGAAAATAGAACTGGAGAAATAATTAAGGATGGAATAAATCCAATAGTTGCAAATTACAATGCCACCTTAGAAATACTTGGAGATTTAGCTACAATACTAAAAAATCCAAATAATATACTTGGATTTGAATATTTAAAGGCTTTAAAACTCTCTGAGAGTAGTATTTTGCCGGCTCCATTAATGCGTAAAGGAGTTAATCATAATAAGAGTGAAGTAGTAGAAGGATTTTCATCTGCTTCATACATTAGGGAGTTAATTTACAATAAAGACTTCACCCAACTAAAAAACCTTGTACCAAATCCAACATTAGATGTTATAAAAAATTGTCCTCCATTTACTAATGACTACTACGAAATTCTAAAGTATAAAATAATTACAGAGGATATAGAAAAAATAATGGACTATGAAGTTGGACTGGAGAATCGCTTAAAAAAACACTTGGATTCAAAATGTTACAGGGACTTTGTGGAGAATGTACATTCAAAAAGACATACTAGGGCGCGAATTAGAAGGTATTTAAATAATATTCTACTGGGAATTACTAGGGAGGTAATAGACGCAGGATTTAATACCCCCTATATTCGTGTACTAGGGGCAAGCGACCAAGGATTTGAACTAATAAAAAAAATACGAGATAAAAATAATGTGGTAGAAAGATTTTCAAAGATTAATAATTTACCAGAGGAAGAAAAATTTCTCTATAAATTTGAAGCAAAGGTTACGGATATTTACAATCTAAACAGTGGAAAAATAAATAAGGACTATACAACTTCACAAATTATCTATAAAAATACGTAAAAAAAAGAACTTAGGGATTAACCTCTAAGTTCTTGTCTATTTTCGTTTAACATCTTAATAATTTCTGAAAGATTTACCTGAGTATTTTCAAGTAGATTATCTGCATATTCCCTTGCGCCTTCTCTAATTTGATCGCTTTCTATTTGTGCATTTTTAAGTAACTCATTTGCACGAGCATTTGCTTGCACTACAAGTTCATCGTGATTTAATAGGCTTTCTGCCTGTTCCTTTGCAGATTTTACTATGTGTTCAGCTTCTTCGTAGGCTGAATTTAGAATATTTTCCTTATCGCTTTTAATTTGATTTGCTTCTCTTACCTCTGAAGGAATTTCCTTTCTAAGGTCATTTACAATTTGAAGTAGCTCCTCTTTTTCAACCATTATCTTTCCAGTAAATGGCATTGCCCCAGCATTATTAATAATATCTTCTAATTCTTCAACTAATTCTAATACATCCATATTTTACCTCCTGTACTTTTCCCTCATTGCCTCGGCAACAATTTTAGGAACAAAGATTTCGACATCTCCTTTATTTATTGCAACTTCCTTTGCAAGTGTAGAACTTATGTGTATACATTCAAGAGACGCAGGTAAAAAAACTGTCTCCATTTTTTTATACTGTCTATTTGCATAGGCCAGTGTACTTTCTGAACCAAAATCCGTTACATTTCTTATACCACGAACTATGGTAGATATACCATTTTTTTCTGCATAATCTACTACAAGTCCATTATAAGTTTCTATTGTAACTCTACTATCCTCTTTGTAAAGCTCCCCTAACAGATTTAATCTCTCCTCTGGAGTAAAGAGTCCAGATTTTGTGGAATTATTTACTACGAGAACTACTACCTCGCCAAAAATATCCCTTGCCCTATTTATTATGTCAATATGTCCATTGGTTACTGGATCAAAACTCCCCGTATATAATACCTTCATATATCCCTCTTTAACATTCTAATTAGTATATCTCTGTACTGCCTTTCTTTGTAAATGGAAAATTCCTCCGGTACTACATACTCCTCACTACTCTCAATAATAATTAGAGCATCATCCTCTAGTAAATCTCTACTATGTAGCTGTTCTAAAACTCTTGTGTAGATATCTAATTCTATACTAAAGGGAGGATCCATGTAAATATACTGAAATTTCAACTTCATCTTGGAAATCTCATCTAAGGCATTAAAAACATCTCTACCTATTATTTTAGAACACTCCAGTAGTCCAGTCTTTTTTAAATTCTCCTTAATAGTAGTCGCGGCGGATTTAGAGTTATCTACGAAAACACAGTAGCTACATCCCCTACTTAGTAACTCAATTCCCATCTGTCCTGAACCAGAAAATAGATCTAGTCCATATGTATCTACATACATGGGACCAATTAAGTTAAAGATATTTTCCTTTATTCTATCCTCAGTAGGTCTTGTGGAAATTCCCTCTGGGGCAATTAATTTTTGTCCCCTTTTACTACCTGAAATAACTCGCATAAATCCTCCTAAACATATTAATTCTAACATAGAGAAAGGATAATGACAATTAGTTTACAATATTTGATAGAGTTATTGTATTTAATTTTTCATCTAGTATGATTTTTAATCTCTCATTTTCTAAATTATCTAAATTTGGATCCATTTCGATTAAATTTTTCGCCTCAACCTGTGCAAGCTTTAATACTTCAATGTCCCTAGATAGGTCTGCGATTTTAAAACTCATATCCCCATGTTGTCTAGTTCCAAAAATATCTCCTCTACCTCTTAATTCCATATCCTTATTTGCAATATAGAATCCATCTGTAGACTGTTCCATTATCTTCATTCTCTTCCAAGATGTCTCTGTATTGGAAGAATTGTATAGAATACAGTAGCTTTTTGCACTACCTCTACCAACTCTACCACGAAGCTGGTGAAGCTGGGCAAGTCCAAATTGCTGTGCATTATATATTAACATAATTGTTGCATTAGGTACATTTATTCCAACTTCTATAACCGTAGTAGAAACTAAAACTGAAATTTTATTTTCTACAAATCTTCCCATTACTTCTTCCTTATCCTTGGAACTCATACTCCCATGGACTATGCCTATTCCACTTCCGAAAATGCCCTTTAAATCCTCGTAGATCCTCTCGGCAGAGTCTAGGTCTAGATACTCACTATCCTCAATTAGAGGGGCAACTATATATGCCTGATGACCCTTTTCTACCTCTGCCTTAACAAAACCTATTGCACGATTTAACATGGATTTATTTATGGCATAGGTTTCTATTGGAATTCTTCCCGATGGCATAGTATCTATTATGGAAATATCCAAGTCTCCATAGAGAGTTAGGGAAAGTGTACGTGGAATTGGAGTAGCTGTCATAACAAGGGTATGGGAATCTCCCTTACCCATAAAAATACTCCGCTGCCTAACTCCAAATCTATGTTGCTCATCTGTAACAGTTAAGCCAAGTTTTTTAAACTCCACATCAGATTTAATTATGGCATGGGTTCCAATTAATATATCTATCTCCCCATTTGAAAGCCTCTTTTTAATTTCTTCCTTCTCGGATTTTGGAATAGAAGCAGTTAGTAGGGCAACCTTTGGGACTATACTTCCTCCACCTACAAGAGATGTAATGGTTTCATAATGTTGCTTTGCAAGAACTTCTGTAGGAACCATAATAGTAGACTGATATCCATTTAAGTAGCTATGAATCATTGCAGAAACTGCCACAATAGTTTTACCACTTCCAACGTCCCCCTGTAACATTCTATTCATCTTCTTACCAGAATTCATATCCCTTAGAATTTCATCAAGGGCATTTAGCTGACCCTTTGTAAGTTTAAAACTTAATGAGTCTAAAAAATCATTGAGGAGAGGACTGGTCTTAGTCTTTGCTATAATTTCTACACTACTGTCCTCGTGACGAAGTTTAAATAGGAGTAGTTGGTATAAAAATAGTTCCTCAAATACAAGTCTATTCCTAGCTCTAATAAATATGTCCCTATCCACTGGAAAGTGTACTTCTTGGAGGGCCTTCTTTCTATTCATAAGTCCGTATTTTTTTACAATACTTTCTGGAATAATTTCTGGAATATTAATAGATTTTATTCCAGAGTCTATTAATTTTAGAAGTTCATTGTTGGTAATACCCTTTTTTAATGAATAGACTGGAATAATTCTACCAACCTTATCCCCTCTAAAATCTATTATTGGAGATGTAATAGTAACCTTGTACCTCTCCCTCTTTGCCCTTCCATTTACAAGGTAGGTCCTTCCCAATACAATATTCTTCTCTAAAAAACTCTGGTTAAAAAATACTACCTCTCCATATTCGTAACCATCAAAGACTCTATATGAGAGGATGTGTAAATTTTTTCTAATGTAGGAGCTTCTTATTTTTGTTTCAAACTTTAACTTAAAGCTTGCCTTTTCATCAATAACTTCCCCAAGGGTTTTAAATATACTTAAATCCTCGTAGCGCCTTGGAAAGTAAAAAAGTAGATCTTCAACAGTGTAAATTCCTAGAGAATTTAAAATATTCTTTTTTTTCGGCCCAACGCCCTTAATATTTTCAACTAATGTACTAAGATCCATAATTCACCTATAAAAAAGCTGTCTTAGTTTCCTAAGACAGTTATTCTACCGATACTATATAGTAGTATAGAGGTTGACCTCCATATACCGTTTGAATATCTATATCTGCATATTTTTCTTCTAAAACTGCATTAATCTTCTCTGCTTCCTCTTCAGTAACATCCTCGCCATAGTACAGACTAATTAGAGAGGACTCATCATCTATTAGAGAGTCAATTAATTCAAGAGTAACATCATTTACACTATTTCCTGCTGCAATTATTTCCTTGCCACTTAGTCCAATAATATCCCCTTCAGAAATATCAATTCCATTCATTTGAGTACTTCTAACTGCGTAGGTAACTTGGGCACTTTTTACATGACCAATTCCCTCTAACATAGCCTTAGTATTTTCCTCTACATCAGAGTTGTAACTAAAGGAAAGTAGGGAAGAAATTCCTTGAGGAATGGTTTTAGTAGGTACTACGATAATATTTCTATCAGTTAGTGCCTGTACTTGCTCTGCTGCAAGAATAATATTGGAGTTATTTGGAAGGATAAATACATTTTTACCGTCAGTTTCTTCAACGGCATTTAGTAAATCCTCTGTACTTGGGTTCATAGTCTGTCCCCCAGCTACTATTCCATCTACATTTAGGCTCTTGAAAATCTCATTAAGACCTTCTCCAATGGAAACTACTACAAATGAGTAGTCCTTTAATTCCTTTTCAGCCTTTTTTTCTTCTTCCTTTTTTGCCTTTGCAACTTCACTTTCATTAAAGAGAATTTCAGAATGTTGAATTCTCATATTGTCAATTTTAATATCCTGTAAATATCCTAGCTTTAATCCCTCTTCAAGAACCTTACCAGGATTATTAGTATGAACATGAACCTTTATAACTCCAGATCCATATCCTCCAACTACAAGTAGAGAGTCTCCATAGGAACTAAGGATATTTTTAAAGCTTTCTAAATCTTCGTAATCAGTAGTAATTATAAATTCAGTACAGTATCCAAATTCAATACTGTCATCTTCTACATTTAAAACTACTGTCTTTGGTGCCTTACTCTTTAGAGTTTCGTCCTCTGTACTTTCAATTTTCTCTCCCTTTAGGGATTTAAGAGCACCTTCTAATAAAACTACAAGTCCCATTCCACCAGCATCTACAACTCCTGCTTCCTTTAGTACTGGTAGTAATTCTGGAGTCTTATCCAGAGATTTCTTAGCCTCTTTTACAATTTCCTCTAAAAAATCCACAAGGGATTCATATTTTCTAGCATTTCTTATGGCAAAGTCCGACGCTTCTCTTCCAACTGTTAATATAGTACCTTCAGTAGGTTTCATAACAGCATTATAGGTGGTTTCAGAGGCTTTTTTAAAGGCATTTGCAATATCAATAGAGTTAGCAGTTACCTTGCCACTTAAACTCTCAGCAAAGCCCCTTAAAAATTGGGATAGAATTACACCAGAATTCCCCCTTGCTCCCATAAGAGCACCTCTACTTGCAGATTTTGCAATCTCTGAAATATTTGCACCTTCGTCCAATTCATTTACCTGTTTTAGAGCAGATCTCATTGTAAGGCTCATATTAGTACCAGTATCTCCATCAGGTACCGGAAAGACATTTAATGAGTTTACCTCATCCTTCTTTATTATTAGTAAATTACATGCAGCATTTAAAGCCTCTGCCATTAATTTACCATCAATAATTTTCAACACCGCTACCTCCACTACTCAGTCCTAATTCCTTCAACTATAATCTCAATATTATTTACCTCTAGTCCAGTTAAATTCTCAACGTTAAATTTAACCCTCTCAATTATATTTTCGCCTACAGTTGAAATCTTTACTCCATACTCTAAAATTACATGGAGCTGTATATTTATCATATTATTTTCCGTACTTACTTTTATTCCCTTAGATAGGTTTTCGAATTTTAGAAGTTCAAAAATACCTTCAGTAGGGCTTTTACTTGCCATTCCTACAATTCCGTAACTCTCCATTGCAGAAATTCCTGCTATATTTGCTATAACACTATTCTCTAAAATAATAGTTCCAATGTCAGTTTTTATATTAGCAGCCATAGGGTCACCTCCTTTTTCTAATTTTACAGTATATAGAATATTTTAACAAGTCTACAGGAGTTATTAAAAATATTTGCAAAATCTATTTAAAGATGGTAGAATATTTGATGTTATTAAAGTCAGAAACATAAAGGAGGTGGACTAATGGCAAAGAGATGTGAAATCTGTGGTAAACAAAAGGTCTTTGGAAATAGTATTACATTTTCTCATAAGGCTATAAATAGAAGTTGGTCTCCTAATATCAGAAGGGTAAAGGCTGTTGTTAATGGTACAACTAAGAGAATTCATGTTTGTACTAGATGTCTAAGATCAGGAAAAGTAGAGAGAGCGATTTAATAAGAGGCTTCAAAAGAGCCTTTTTTTAATGCTCTTTTTTAGTCCTTAGAAAGAATTATAAGGCCCTCACCTCTATTAATTTCATAAATTGATTCACTATCTACCATTTCATTGCTAACTCCCAAAGGACTTCCAAAGGAAATTTCAGCATTATTTACAGTATATTTACAACCAATAGTTGAAAAAACAGAGTCCACCATTGGAATAAAGGAAATATATTTCTTATCCTCTCTATAAAATTTATGACTACCCTCTTTTACATAGAAGATGGAATTATTCATATCCACAATTTTACCTTTAATTCCCTTTTCATAGAGTCGTTTTAACAGAAATACACTTCCCAGTACATGGTCAAATCTTGTACCTGTACACCCCATCATAATAATCTCCTGGCACCTATCCTCCATAAATTCTATGGCAAGTTCAGTATCAGTTGCGTCCTTTTCTGGAGGAAATTTTATAACCTTAACCTTGCCTTTCCACTCCTCTAATAGTTCTAAACTAATGGAATCAAAATCTCCCATAACCACATCTGGAATAATTCCCAGATTAAAAATATAGTTTGCACCTCTATCGGCACAAACTATTAAATCATCTTCTCTAATTATTTTTTTAATAAATTCAGGGGAAGGGTTACTCCCTCCCGCTACTAATATGCCTCTCATAGCTCTCCTTAAAATTTTTAATTGCAAGTTCTGGATTCGCTGCATTAAATACAGCAGATCCTGCCACAACCATATCTGCACCTGCCCTGTAAATACTATCTACATTTTCAGTATTTATGCCTCCATCAACTTCAATAATAATATCTCTTTTGCCGATAATCTTTTTAAGATTCTCAATTTTTTTTAGGGAATAATCAATAAAGGACTGTCCTCCAAATCCTGGATTTACACTCATAATAAGTACAAGGTCTATACTGTCTAATATGTATTCAAGTACATTTAGTGGTTCGTGGGGATTAATTGCAATTCCAACTTTTATCTTCTTACTTCTAATTTGATTTACTACCCTGTCTAAATGGATAGTGGAATTTGGATGAATGGTAATAATTTGCGCACCAGCACTTGCAAATCTATCTATGTAGTTCTCTGGATTCTCCACCATTAAATGACAATCAAAGGGAGTATTTGTAAGCTTTCTAAGATTTTTTACAATATCTGGACCATAGGAAATATTAGGTACATAGTGACCGTCCATTATGTCTAGGTGAACATAGTCAACATTTGTACGATTTAATAGTTCAAATGCCTTTTCCATATTTGAAAAATCTGCTGATAGTATTGATGGGCTTAACATTAGTACTTTTTCTCCTTTTCTATTTCCTCTAGTATGGTTTAATAATTTTCGTATCTCTCTTTGGGAATCAATCCACTTTCCACAGCTTCTATTACTCCGCATCCCGGTTCTAATCTGTGTTTACAGTTGTTAAATTTACAGTTTCCTCTGTATTTAAAAAACTCTATAAATAAATCTCCTAACTCCTCTGGTTCAATTTCACTTAAATCCATGGAAGAAAATCCCGGGGTATCGAATATATATATTGAATCCTTTGAAAAGATTTCAACATGTCTTGTAGTGTGTTTTCCTCTACCAGTTTTTTCACTTACACTTCCCCTTAAAATATCCAGCCCCAATAGATTTGAGGTAAGGGTACTCTTTCCAGCGCCAGATACTCCAGCAAGGGCGGTAGTTTTATTTTCCAGTTCACTTTTTAATTCCTCATATCCTCTACCGGAAATATCAGTTAGAAAAACTCTATATCCAACTTTTTCGTATATTTCCTTAATTTTTACAGACTCATTAAAATTTAAATCCACCTTATTTACTGAAATTAATATATCCAGTCCAGCATGTTCATAATGGCAGATAATCTTGTCTATAATGTATAGATTGTAGAGAGGACTTTCAATAGGTATAACCACTAAAACCTGATCTACATTTGCAACATCAGGTCTTAGTAGTTGATTTTTCCTTGGGAAAATACTTGTAATATATCCAAGTCCGTCTTGAATAATAAATTCGACTTCATCGCCAACCATGGGTCTTTTACCCTTATGGCGAAAGTTTCCCCTTCCTCTAGTCTCATAAATTTCACCTTCAGAATCTACATAGTAGAATCCTCCAGTGCTTTTTACTATCTTTCCTTTCAAGATACCTCCTATTGAATAGTTAATGTATCTATTAAATCATTGTTCATATATACCTTGTAAGTCTGTCCAACTCTACCCTCAATAGTTACCTCAAAGGACCCGCCATCTCCATTTTTTACTTCCTTGTAGATATTTCTCTCATTTCCATTTTCAAGGACTTTTACCAGTATTTCGTGGCTCTGTCCATCATTAGGAAGTTGAAATGGTAGAGTAACTTTTTTAGATACTCTTTCTTGTCTCTGTGGCTCCTCTTGTATGGGTTCGTTATTTTCCTTTGGTGGTTCTTCTTTAATTATAGGTCCTTCGCTTATAGTAAGGTCTACTACAGTTCCAGCCGGTACACTCTCTCCAGACTTTATAGACTGTTCAAATACCTCTCCTACTCCTACATCGTTAGTTCTACCTTTAGTAACACTTCCAACTTGTAAACCCTTTGCCTTTAAAGTTGCAATGGCACTAGACTCTGAAATTCCCTTTAATGCTGGAACTTCAACTTGTTTTCCAATTAGGCCCTTGCTGACCTTTATAGATACCTTTCCACCTTGTTCTAATTTCTCTCCAGCCTCTGGGTACTGACTAATTACAGTATTCTCTTCAACATCATTAGAGTTTTCAAACTGTATATCAGCCTCAAATCCCCTATCTTTAATTAACTCTTGAGCCTCCTCAAGGGTTTTACCAACTAAATTTGGTAAATCTTTCTTATCAATATTATTTATTACAAGGGTAATTTCAGTTCCCTTTGGCACCATAGTACCAAATTCCACGTCTTGGCTTACTATCTCTTGATTTCTAAAGTTTGGATCGGATTTTGGCTCTCCCAATTTTAGTACAAATCCAAGTTCCTTTGCCAGCGCATAGGCTTTGTCAGATTGCATTCCCTTAAAGGAGGGAACTTTTACCTGTTCTCCTTGAGTAATTTCTGTATTATTTCCAGTATTATTACTATTCCAAACCTTAGGAACTACAAATATTAGGGCAACAAATATTATTAATGCCGCTAACATTCCAAGTAGTATGCTTCCAACTCCAGATTTATTCTGTTGCCTTTTATTACTTGGAGGCATAGTATACTCCCTCTCATAATTTGGTCTGTCGTAGGTCTGACTCTCTGGAGATCGCCTTACTACTTTTTTTCTTGCTTCTCTATTTATATTATCTGTAGGCATAAATACAGTTCTATCAGATGTATCAGCGTTATTTTGATGGGCAGTTACTGTTCTTCCAAGGAGTATATCCTTAATAGCCCTAATAATTTCACTGGCATCTCTATATCTGTCCTCAGGTTTTTTCCAAGTCATATTTAGTACAAGGTTATCTACGTCCTCGTCCACCTCTGGATTTAAAAGAGATGGTCTTGGCATATCTGTTTGTACTTGCATAAGGGCAACTGTTACAGGATTTTCTGCCTCAAAGGGAAGTTTCCCCGTTAACATTTCATATAGTACTATTCCAAGGGAGTAAATATCACTTCTGTTATCTACCTTTGAACCCCTTGCCTGTTCCGGAGAAAAGTAATGAACAGAACCCATTATTGCATTTGTAGCCGTTACAGTTGCACTATCTACAATTCTTGCAATTCCAAAGTCCGTTACCTTTACTCTGTCGTCCTTAGTTACCATTATATTTTGAGATTTTATATCTCTGTGAATTATTCCCTTTTGGTGAGCAGTTTTAAGGGCTTCACAAATCTGTACAGTATAGCTTAGTGCTCTTGATTTTTTTAATCGTCCAGTTTCACTTATTATTTCCTTTAGAGTTTTTCCGTCAATGTACTCCATTACAATATAGTGTACATCACTATCATCTATTACTTCTGTTCCAACGTCATATATGCTAACAATATTGGGATGGGAAATACTTGCTGCTGCTAGAGATTCCCTTTTAAACTTTCTAATAAAGTTATTGTCCCCATTGTATTCCTTCTTTAATATTTTAATAGCAACGATTCGGTCTAGCTTGTGACAATGGGCCTTGTATACATCTCCCATTCCCCCAGTACCGATTTTTTCCATTATTTCATATCTATTACCTAAAAGTTTACCTATCATTTAATCACCTACTTAAGATCTATTAAAATAAAAGTGATATTGTCTAAACCACCGGAATCATAAGCCATATCAATTAGAGAATCTCCAATTTTTTCAAAATCCTCTTTTAGAATGGTACTTCTAATAACTTCATCATCTAACATATTTGATAGTCCATCGGAGCAAATCAATAGGTAGTCCCCTTTTTCAGTTTCAAGGGAATTAACCTCTATTTCCAGTTTACCATAAGTACCAACGGCTTTAGTAAGTACGTTTTTCTTGGGATGAATTTTTGCCTCCTCATGACTTATATCACCTATTTTTACTAAGTAGTTTACAAATGAGTCATCTTGGGTCATTTGGGTAAATTCCCCATCCTTTAGTACATAAACTCTACTATCGCCAATATTTGCATAGTATATTTTTTCATTGTCCAACAATACTAGGGATACAGTTGTCCCCATTCCTCTATAATTTTCTACACTTTGAGATTCACTGTATATTTTCTCATTCGCTAAATCTATTGCCTTAGTAATAATTTCAGGTAAATTACTACTTTCGTAGTTTTCTAAGATATATTCTGAGATAATACTAACTGCCATTTTACTCGCAGTATCACCTGCAAGGTGGCCTCCCATACCATCTGCAACTATAAATAGATTTATATCATTTGTGAGAACAAAGTAGGAATCCTCGTTATTTTGCCTTACCTTGCCCCTTTCTGATCTAACACAATATTTCAATCTGACACCTCTATATAGGATCTCTTTAACTGTCCACAGGCGGCGGATATATCGCTGCCTAATTCCCTTCGTACAGTTACATTAATCCCTCTATTTTCCAAACTCTTCTTAAAATTCTGTACCTCTTCTGGACTTGGAGATTTCCCGTCAAATTCCTCAATGGAGTTAAGGGGAATTAAATTGACATGGGCATTTATTCCATGAAAGAGTTCTACCATCTCTGATACATTTTTTACACCATTATTTTCTCCTCTAATTAAGGTGTACTCAAATGTAGTTCTACTGTTATTTAAACTCTCATAATACCTACATGCTTCCATAAGTTCACTAAGAGAATACCTTCTTGCAATTGGCATAATCCTTCTTCTATCCTCATCATTTGTACTGTGTAGTGAAATTGATAGGGTAATAGGAAGTTTTTTCTCTGCAAGTTCCTTAATCTTTGGTACTATGCCACAAGTAGAGATAGTAATATTTCTAAGGGATAGATTCTTTCCCCTTGGATGATGAATAAGTTCTATAAACTTTAGTACATTTTGAAAATTGTCTAGTGGCTCTCCACTTCCCATTAGAATAATATTTGAAATACTAATTCCATTATACTTTTCAACTTCATAAATTTGAGCTGCCATTTCATAGGGAGTTAGATTTCTAATAAGTCCTGCCTTAGTTGAGGCGCAAAATTCACATCCCATTTTACAACCCACCTGAGTTGAAATACATTGAGAATAGCCGTACTTGTACTTCATAAGTACGCCCTCTATAATATTTCCATCCTTTAATTTAAATAGATACTTTTTAGTCTCGTCTAACTTAGAGGCATATTCCTCAAGTATTTCAACTCTTCCCACTTCCTCATTTTTAAGTGCATTCCTTAATTCCTTAGAAAAAGTAGTAATTTCATCTATATCTGTACCTCTCTGGCGATGAAAAAAGTCAAAAAGTTGAGTTCCTCTAAATGGACTCTCCCCCAGTTCTTTAAATTTTTCCCTTAATTCTATATCGTTTAAACTATTTATTTCCATTCTTCTTTAATTTTACTATAGAAAACCCATCGGTGCTATTATTATGAGGATATAATTTAAAAAACTTTTCACCATTTATAGGTTCTATACTAAACTCCTCTGTAGAATTTAAAAACTCCTCTACTACGTAGTCATTTTCCTCTAAAGTTGTAGTACAGGTACTATATACTAAAGTTCCCCCAGATTTTAAGTATTGGGAGGCATTTTTTAACATTGTTGACTGAATTTTTGAAAGATTCTCTACATCTTCCATACTTCTATTGTACTTTATCTCTGGTTTTCTTCTATATAGACCAAATCCAGAGCAAGGGGCATCTAGTAGAATATAGTCGAATTTTTTCCTATACTCACTATAAAATTCCATTCCATCCTTAACAGCTGTAGTAGTATTTGTAATTCCCAGTCTAGAAATATTTTCGTCTATTGTTTCTATTTTTTCTTCGCTAATATCACAGGCGATAATACTCCCTGAATTTTCCATAATCTGCGCCATATGGGTGGATTTTCCTCCGGGAGAAGCGCACATATCAAGTACCATCGATCCCTTTTTCGGATTTAGTAACTCGCTTACTACCATTGATGCCTCGTCTTGAACGTAGAATTCCCCATAATGAAACTCATCTGTTTCCAATAGTCCCTGTGGATTTTCAACCACTAGTCCATAATTTGAAATTTCCGTAATTTTTACGTCAAAACCAAGGTTTTTTAACTTTAAAAACAACTCCTCCCTAGATACCTTTAGAGTATTAACCCTAATTGTAAAGGGCGGAGTTTCGTTATTTGCCTTTAGTAGTGCCTTGGTAAAGTCTATTCCATATCTATTTACCATATCCTCTACGTAAAAATATGGCTGGGAATAATAGGTACTTAAATTTTCTATGGCGTCCTCAATTGTAACCTTAGAGGCAGATTTTATATCCCTTAGAATGTTTCTTAGGACTCCATTAATATATCCTCCACTTCCCTTTTTTCCATACCTCTTGCCTAGTTTTACAGATTCATTTAATACTGCATACTCAGGTACTCTATCTAGGAAAAATAGCTGATACACTCCCATTAATAGAATTATTTTTACTTCACTTTCTAGGTCCTCTAGTGGAATTTTAGAATACTTTCCTACAATATATTCAAGGTATAGTTTATTTTCAACTACTCCCCTAGTAATTCTATATAGGAGATTTCTATCCTGAATAGGCAAGTCCATAAATTCGTCTAATGACTCCTTTAAAAACTTGCCATCTTCTAATACGTCCACTAAAACCTTTAAGGCTGTTTTTCTTATATTTCTCATTAGTTCCTTCTTCTTCCAGATATACTTAGAAGTCTTAATAGTTGTAGCACTGCAGTTAAAGTTGCAGCAACATAGGTTAATGCTGCGGCAGATAGAACTTCACGAGTTCCCCTTAATGCTCCCTCGCCAATAAATCCATTAGATAGTTCCTCTTTCGCCCTTCTACTTGCGTCAAATTCAACAGGTAGGGTTACGATTTGAAAGATTACAGTAAAAATAAACAGGGCAATTCCTATATTTAAAAAGAATCTTGAGAAAAATAATCCTGCTAAGATAAACATATAGGATAGATTTGAACCTATACTTGCAAGGGGAAAAATAGAGTTTCTAATTCTAAGTGGTGCATAGTCTAAACTATCCTGAATTGCATGGCCAACTTCGTGAGCTGCAATAGATACTCCAGATATGGAAGTGGAATTATATACTCCCTCTGATAGTCTTAGTACCTTATACCTTGGGTCGTAATGGTCTGTTAATGTTCCATTTACCCTTTCTATTCCAACATTTCTTAGTCCGTTTCTATCAAGTATTTCCCTTGCTACCATTGCTCCAGTCATTCCAGAGCCACTATCTATTCTTGAATTTTTTGAATAGGCAGATTGTATTTTAAATTGTGCAACCATTCCAAGTATTATAGCTGGAATAATGTAAATTATTGTCGAATCAAAATATAATGGCATACTAACCTCCTAAAATTATGCCCTCTTCTATTGGATTTCCAAGTAGAAAACTTACTATATCCATTCTCTTTTTACCCGGAAGTTGTAGTTCTTCAACTGAAACTGCTCCATCCTCAGTTTTTATAATTAACTCCTTCTTAGAGCTTATTACAGTTCCAGGCTGTTCATTTCCACTATATTCTACTACCTTTCCAGAGTAGATTTTTAGTACTGCATCTCCAATTTTAGTAAAGGCTCCCGGTTGTGGATATAGGCCTTTAATTAAGTTCACTATACTCTTTGAAGAACTATTAAAGTCTATCTCTCCCATACTCTTATTTATTTTACCTACATATGTGGATTTAGAATGATCCTGTGGCGAAAATTTAACCTCTCCACTTTCATGTTGGGCTAAAAATCCCATTATTGCCCTTGCTCCAAGGTTTGATAGACTTTTTGTAAGGTCCTCTGCATTTTCATCGCCAATGTTATGGTCTAACATAAGCGCCACATCTCCATCGTCTAAACCCTCTCCCATTTTCATAATGGAAATTCCAGTTACTTCCTCTCCATTTATTATTGCCATATTTACAGGAGCGGCCCCTCTATACTTTGGAAGTAGTGATGCGTGAATATTTATTGGATAGAACTTTGGAATATCCAACACCTCTTTTTTTAGTATCTGTCCAAAGGATGCCACTACAAAAATATCTGCATCTTTACTTTTTAAATACTCTATTGACTCCTGAGAGTTAATATTTTCAGTTTGGTATACCTCTAGCCCAAGTTCTTCTGCTGCAACTTTTACTGGAGGAGGAGCTAATTTCTTTCCCCTTCCCTTTTTTGCATCTACTTGAGTAACTACAAGTACCACTTCATACTTACTATTAATCTCTACAAGGGGGGCAACTGCAAAATCGGGAGTACCCATGTAGATTATCTTCACTATACTTCCTCCATTTCCACAGTTACATCAACTACTGCCTCTGCAATATCTGTATATAGTATACCGTCTAAATGGTCTAATTCATGTTCAAGTATTCTTGCAAAAAATCCCTCTGCCTCAATAGTCTGTTCATTCCCTTCAATATCTAGGAAATCAACCTTTACATTGTTGTACCTGCGAACTTTGCCCTGTCTACTAGGAACAGATAGACAGGCTTCGTTTCCATCTTGGAATCCATCCTTCTCTATTATCTTTGGGTTTATTAATGTATAGGCGTTTCCATCTCTATCATCTACTACGACTACTCTTCTAAGAATTCCAACTTGTGGAGCAGCTAGTCCTACGCCATCTGCTGCATACATAGTTTCATTCATATCCTCTACAAGGGATTTTATTCTGCCATTTATTTCAACTACTTCTCTTGATGTCTTTCTTAGTAGTGGATCTTCGTCAGTTCTAATTATTCTTATTGCCATTTTTCACCTCTAGTATTCTATATTAACGTAAATTTCTTCCTTCGTTCTTCCATTATAATTTTCTAATACCCGATTTATTACTTCATTTAACATTGCCATTTCACTGTGTTTACATTTAAGGGTTACTTTACACCTGTAGTTGTCCCTAATCTTTGGTAGATCTATTATTCTAGTGGACTCTACTGACAGTCCATCTAAATTTTCAGATAGTGAATTTAAAAATTCCTCTGCTCCCCTTTGAACAGTCTCCTTTAATGAGGAAAATTCTACGGTTCCTACTTTTGAAAAGGGAGGATAGTTTAAAACTCTTCTAATTTCAATTTCCCTATTGTAAAACTCCATATAATCTCCCCTCGCCGCAGAAACTATGGCATAGTCCTCTGGAGAATAGGATTGAATTACAACATTCCCCTTCTTTTTTCCCCTTCCAGCTCGTCCCGAAACTTGGGTGATTAATTGAAAGGTCCTCTCGTGGGAATCATAACTTGAAATATATAGGGAAAGATCTGCCGCAATTACTCCAACTAGAGTTACATTTTCAAAATCAAGTCCCTTTGATATCATTTGTGTTCCAATTAGTACATCTGCTTCATTATTTTTAAAGCTGTTAAAAATACTATCAAAGGAATCCTTTTTTATTGTAGTATCCCTATCCATTCTTATAACCCTTGTGCCTGGGAAGTATTTTAATACCTCATCCTCAACTTTTTGAGTTCCTATTCCAAAGTCCTTAATATACTTTGACCCGCATTCTGGACATACCTTTGGGACTTCCCTCGTCTTTCCACAGTAGTGGCACCTTAGTCTATTAATGGTCCTATGGTAATTCATGGAAATATCGCAACTACTACATTTTACAACGTAGCCACAACTTCTACATGAAATAAAGTTGGAGTATCCCCTTCGATTTAAAAAGAGAATAATCTGTTCTTTTCGCTCCAATGTTTCCTTCATTAGATTATAGAGTTTATTGCTAAAAATAGAGGTGTTTCCATTTACTAGCTCCTGTCGCATATCTACTATTTTCGTACTTGGCATTAGTGCAAGGGAATTTGCCCTCTTTTTTAAATAACTTACAGATATATTGGACTCCTCAACTTGGTAGTAGGTGGAAATAGAAGGGGTTGCAGAGCCAAGGAGCAACTTTCCACCAAGGAGTTCCATTCGTTTACTTGCAACTTCCTTAGTATCGTACCTTAATCCTTGATGAAAGTTATAGCTAGAGTCGTGTTCCTCGTCTATAATTATCATCTTTAGCCTTTCAAAGGGTGCAAAAATTCCAGAACGCACTCCTACAACTATATCCACCTCTCCATTTTTTATCTTTAGCCATTCAGAAAGCCTTTGACCTGTTGAAAGTTTACTGTGCAGTACACTTACCCTATTTCCAAATCGACCTTTAAACCTTTCAATCATCTGGGGAGTAAGTCCAATTTCAGGTACAAGTACGATAATTTGCCCTCCTTTTTCCACAACTTCCCTTGCTAAATGAAGATATACCTCGGTTTTTCCACTTCCTGTAACTCCCATAAGTAGGTGAGTAGTGTTTTTTGAGGCATTTACCTCCTCAATTGCCCTTAATTGGTCTAAATTTAGTGGAATTTGAGGGTATTTAGTAGTATTTTCATAGGGTTCAACTATAATTTTTACGGTTTTTTCCTCTAAAAAGCCTCTATTTATTAAAGTTTTTATAGGAGATGTACTAACTCCTAGTTCTTTTAATGCAGTGGAACGCAATGCAGATTTTTTCTCTATAAAATACTCCAATACTTTTTTTTGTGCCTCTGTAAGTTCTCTACCCTGGTTAAATGCGTCAAAATAGTTGTCTTTAAGCCTTATCTCTTTCTGTGTTTTAATGGATTTTGAAGTCTTTACACTGTATTTTTTTAAAATTTTTCCTTCTGATACAAGTTTTGAAAGTTCGCCCTCTGAAATTTCCTCTAAAACAATATTTTCATCGAGAGGAATATAGTTATAGACTATTTCCTTAATATCTCCCGGTGGAAGTATGGGAGAAAATGCCCTATTATATCCTACGCTATATGTTTTACTAATCCAATCGCCAAGTTGAATTAGATCTTCAGTTAAAATAGGTTCAACATCAACTTTTTCAAGGACTTCCTTTAATTTAGATTCATCTCCCTCTCTAGTTTTTAGTACAAGGGCGATTACAGTCCTATTTCCCCTTCCAAAGGGCACTACTACACGAATACCAGGAACTATACTACTGTCCATTGTCCTGTAACTATAGACAATATCAATTGGAGAATACCTTGTCTCTATAAAAACATCTACTATCATATACCACCTAAAGAAAACTTCCGACAATAGCCGGAAGTTTATTAACCTAAAATATCCTTTATATTACTAACTATAATATTTGCCAATTGGCTTTTCTTCATCATACCAACATCTTCGACTCTTCCGTCGGCAAAGATAATCTTTGCAATATTGGTATCTGATTTAAAACCGGCACCCTCTTGGGTAATGTTATTTGCCACAATAAAGTCCATATTTTTCTTCTTTAACTTACCTAGGGCAAATTCTTCCATATTGGTACTCTCTGCTGCAAATCCCACAAGCACTTGGGAGTCTTTTTTAATACTTCCAAAGTGTTTTGCCATGTCCTTAGTCTTTTTAAATTCAACAGTCATGGAATCCTCGCCAGTTTTCTTTATTTTATTTTCACTATAGGATTTTGGAGTAAAATCAGCAGGTGCTGCAGCTTTAATTAAAGCATCTGCACTTTCAAAGTGCTTCTCTATAGCATTGTACATATCCTCAGTGCTTTTTACTGGAATAAATCTATCTACATTTGGAGGCACTAATGCACTTGGTCCCGAAATTAGTGTAACCTCTGCACCTCTATACTTTGCCGCCTCTGCAATGGCATAGCCCATCTTTCCGCTAGAGTGATTGGTAATATACCTTACAGGGTCTAGGGATTCTTGAGTGGGGCCAGCAGTTACAATAAAATGCCTTCCAATTAAGTCCTTTGGAGTTAACATTTCCTCAATATGTTTAAAAATATCAGTAGCTTCGAGCATTTTACCTGCACCAATATCTCCACAAGCAAGTAGATCCACCTGAGTTCCAGTTACTCTATTGCCTCTCTCCCTTAAAATCTCCATATTTTTAAGCGTTACCTCTGCATTTAGCATATTGGTATTCATTCCAGGAACTATTAACATGGGTTTACTATATGCAAGGGCAACTGTGGTAAGCATATTATCAGCAATACCATTTACAATTTTTGCAATAGTATTAGCAGTAGCAGGGGCAATTACCATTAAATCTGCCCACTTTGCAAGGGAAATATGTTCCACATCCATATTGGAAAGCTGGTTAAACATCTCCACATGGACTACATTATTACTCATAGTTTGAAAAGTAAGGGGGGTAACAAATTCTGTAGCAGCCTCTGTCATTACCACCTTTACATTGTAATCTTTTTTTCTAAGTAGACTTACGAGACCGGGAATTTTATATATAGCAATGCCACCAGTAACTCCCAGTAAAATATTCTTTTTCATACTACTCCTCTATGAATTCATCATCAAAACCAATTTCTTCCCTAAGAATTTGTAGTTTCTCCTCTTTCTGTCTATTTATTTTTTCCTCATACTCTCTATCGGTAAGGCTTTCACCAAATACAACCTGTCTATCTAAAATTTCTTCCATGGCTACAGTAACAGGCTTTACATCATCAGTATCTACAAATGGAGGATTGCCCTCTAGTATAAGTCTAGATCTCTTCGCCACTAGCATAACTAGAGCATACCTACTATCTGTAATCTCCCTTATCTCTTCAAAGGAAGGTATAATCATTGTATCTCTCCTTTTTCAATTAGTGCTTTTTTAATGTCCTTATATCTCTTTACCCTTAAACGCTCTGCAGAAATAATATTTTCAATTTCCTCCACAGTTTGTTCGACAATATCGTTAACTACAAAGTAGTCGTACTCCCCTACAAAGTCCATTTCCTTAAAGGCATTTTCAAACCTAATATTAATTTCCTCTTCAGTTTCAGTACCTCTCTTAGTAAGACGATTTTTTAACTCGTCCATATTTGGAGGAAGTAGGAATATAAAAACGGCATCCTTGTAATTTTTCTTAATTTGAAGTGCCCCTTGAACATCAATTTCAATTAAAACAATTTCGCCCTTTTCAATTTCCTCCATAACAAAATCCTTTGGAGTGCCATAGTAATTAGTATGGACAAAGGCGTATTCAAGTAGTTTTTCATTTTCTACCATACTTTCAAATTCATCTAAGTCTACAAAAAAGTAATTTTCTCCGTTTACTTCACCAGGCCTAGGCCTTCTAGTAGTAACAGAAGTAGAAAAAACAACCTCATCATTTTTTTCCATTAAAGCTTGGGATACAGTTCCCTTTCCGCTGCCAGATGGCCCGGAGAGAACCAGTAAGAAACCTCTTGACATTTATGCACTTCCTATTCTATGTTCTGAATCTGTTCCCTTAGCTTTTCAATATAACTTTTAAGCTCCACAACAGATTTTTGTATATTTAAGTTAGTGGATTTAGAACCAATAGTATTTACCTCACGGTTTAACTCTTGAGTTAAAAAATCCAGTTTTCTCCCAATAGGTTCATCTACAATATTCATTATATCATTAAATTGGTCTATATGGGAATTAAGGCGAACAAGCTCCTCGTCAATGGAAAGCCTATCTGCCATAATAATAAGTTCAGTAGTAAGACGCTGAAGATCTAATTTATCCTCGGAAATATTTGATTTAATCTTCTCCTCTAAAGTTGCCTTATTCTCCATAAGAGAAGTAGGAGCAAGTTCTAAAATCTTATTATATTCGTCTCTAATATATGATAGATTTTCAGAGAAGGATTTTAGTAAATTCTCCCCTTCAGTATTTCTCATACTGACAAAATCCTCAAGGGCATTACCAAGGGCAATTTTACAGTAGCCCCACATAGTATCTTCGTCTTCCTTTTCGCTAACGGAGTTAAAAACTCCGTCCATTAAGTAAATATCCTTTAGGCTAATATTCCCCTCAATTGAAAGGTAGTCCTTTAACCTATGTAGAGCATTATAATACTCTTTCGCAAGGCTCAAGTCAACTTCAATCTTATCATTCACTGAATTTATGTACTTGAAATTGACAAATACATCAACCTTTCCCCTGTAAATCTTACTCTTAATTTCCTTTCTAATTCTGTCCTCAAGGTAGAGAAGATTTCTAGGCAGTTTAACACCAATATCTAAGTATCTATTATTAACAGATTTAATTCCTATATTAAAAAAAAGAACATCGTTAGAAAATTCTCCGCTTCCGTAGCCAGTCATGCTTTTCATGGTCTCACCTCTGTTAGTCAATTATACATTTTTTTATTGATTTTATCCATAGTTTTTAATATAGTGGGTATTGGTGATAATATGGCATTTGACGGAATTGTACTAAGTGCAATAACAAAGGACTTAGAAAAAATAGAGGGAATGAGAGTAGAAAAAATCTACCAACCATCCCAAGATGAACTATTTATAAATTTTAGAGGACCGGGGCAAAAACTTGGGCTGTATATTAGCGTAGGAAGCTCCTCTCCAAAATTATACATTACAGATATAAAACCTACAAATCCCCCAACACCTCCTGCATTTTGTATGTTACTAAGAAAGCATCTTGAAGGAGGAAGAGTACTGGGGGTTTTTCAAACTAAACTAGATAGAATACTTAGAATTGAAGTAGAGAGTAGAAATGAATTACGTGATAATGTAAAAAAGAGCCTCTATATAGAAATAATGGGTAAACACTCAAATATAATCCTAGTAGATAATCCGGGAGATAGAATAATTGACTCTATAAAGCGAGTAAATTCATCTATGAGTTCAAAAAGAGTAGTTTTACCGGGGGAGATATATTCAAACGAAAATATTTCAACAGAAATAGACCCAAGGGGAGTTAGTGAGGAAGAGTTTTTTAGTGAATACGAAAACTATTCCCAAGGGGGAAGTGTAAAAAATTTCCTAATTAAAAGTTTTACAGGAGTAAGTCCCTTAATAGTAAGGGAGATTGTCTACAGTATAAATATAGATGAGACTAGACCACTAAACTCATTAAATGATGAAGAAAAAAAATCCCTATATAGAGAGTTTAAAAATCTATTTGAAAGTGTAGAAGAGGGAAATTATTCACCAGTAGTAATAGCTGAGGGAGAAAAGTATATAGATTTTTCGGCAGTGGATCTAAAAATGTATCCAAAGGAAGAAAAAATCCACTATGAAAATATTTCAGACCTACTATTTGACTACTATTCAAAGAGGGAAAATGACAGTAAGCTAGATTCAAAGAGTAGGGAGTTAAAAAAAATAATCAACGGAAAACTTTCAAAGCTACTGGAGAAAAAGAGAAAGCAGTACTCCGAATTAAACGAAGCCCTTGATAGAGAAAAGTATAGAGTCTACGCAGACCTACTAAGTGCAAATCTACACAATATTCTAGAAAATACAGATAGGGTTGTGGTAAATAATTTCTACACAGAGGACAATGAGGAAATAGAAATCCCCATGGATATTAGACACTCTCCCCTACAAAATGCACAGAGGTACTATAAAAAATACTCAAAGTTAAAAAACGCGGCAATAATTTTAGAAGAACAAATAGAAGAAAATGACAATCTAATAGAATATTTAAAGAGTATACTCTACGATATAGAGGTTTCTCAAAATCCAGAGGAGATAGACGAAATAAAAGAGGAGCTTAGAAAGCATAATATACTAAGTCGTGGAAAGAGTACAAAGACAAAAAAAGTTGAGGAGTCAAATTATATGGAGTTCGAAAATAGTGATGGCTTTGTATTTTTAGTAGGAAAAAATAATAGACAGAATGAAAAGCTATCCTTAAAGGATGGAAAAAAAAATGACCTATGGTTTCACGTAAAATCTGCTCCCGGTTCTCACGTGGTACTAAAAAATAATGGGAGAGATTTTTCAAATGAATCCCTACTTCAGGGAGCTGCCCTAGCGGCAAAATATTCACCCCTTTCAAATTCAAACAATATTGAAGTGGACTATACATGGATAAAAAACGTAACTAGACATCCATCAAACTTCCCGGGACTTGTAAACTATGTAAACTATAAAACCATTGTAGTAAAAAAAGAAGACTTGGACCTAATTGGACTAACTAAGTCAAGGTAACCCTTGACTTAGTCTTCCTTTAGATATCCAAGTCTTTTTAATATCAGTTTATAACCATCGGCACCATAATTTAATGCGCGATTAATTCTTGAAATAGTAGCCGTGCTTGCACTTGTTTCCTCTTCGATTTCATGGTAGGTTTTATTTTCTACAAGTAGTTTAACAACTTGTAGTCTTTGAGAAATCGCCTGAATTTCCTTTACAGTACAGATGTCCTCAAAAAATCTATAACATTCTTCCATGTCCTTTAAACTCAGAATGGCTTCGAAGAGACCGTCTGTCTGTTCATTTTTAATCTTTGAATTGTAAATCATAATTCCTCCTGAGTGATTATTTTACCTTAATAGTAACAATTTCACACTTTAAAGTCAAGAAATTATATTAAGCCATATTAAACATAAAAATCTCTCTTATACTCTAGGAAGTAATCTCCCTTAATGGA
>CAYFUL010000017.1:17329-28391 GCA_964346375.1 uncultured Peptoniphilaceae bacterium | reverse complement strand
GCTCTTCCATAGGCATTTCCATTTCCCCCATATCAATTCCTTCCATTACATTAAATTCAAAGTCCCTTGTAACCTCTTGAGTTTCTCCCGTGGAGTCTTCAAACGTAAATTTTATTAGTACCTTTTTATCTCCAGCACTTTCTGGATTTATATTTACCGAAAACTGCTCGGAGCTTCCCGGTGAAAAATTCCCCTTAAAATAAGTTGGAGTATCAAACTTTAAACCCTCTCCTGTAATTTTTACCATTACATTGTACAGAGTTGCCTTTCCCGTATTGTAAAACTCTACTGATAGCGGAGTTTCCATTCCAAGCATAAAGTCCCCTTGTGCAATAATTTCCCCTACGTCTAACTTCGCCTGTTGCACTACTGGAACTCCTATTTGCTCTGTAGCTGTGTACTTATTTGCCTGAGCGTCCTCGTACTCAAAATTTGCAACTATGGTATAGGGTTTTGCCGCAGTATCGGGAACGGTAGTAAGTGTAATTTCCTTCTCCACCCTCGCCCCAGGATTTATATTGTCAATGTAGAAGGTATTTGAACTTCCCTTTGGAGTAAATACTGAAGCAGTAGAAGGAGTTCCGCTTCCCTCTCCTCCCTGTGAAGACACTTGGGTATCTGAGGTTAAAAAGATTTTAATATTCTTTACAGCTTTTTTTGCATTGGTATTGTAAAAGGTAAGGTACATATTAAACGGCTTACCTGCTTCAATTATCTCTGGCGAGAAGGAGTAGTCCTCAATTATTAACTTTGGAACAGGCCCTTCCTCCTTTGGAGCATTTGGGTCCTTTTCCTTAGGTGCCTTTACAAAAACTCCCACCATTTGAATGGCTTCGTATGGTTCTTCAGTAGTTGTCTTATCTGTGTAAGTTGCCTTTAATTCCACAGGGTAGTTCTTCGTTTCGGCAGACGGAGTTGCAATAAATTCAAAAGAAAATGCCCTACTCTCTCCCGGTTTTATTGGGTCAGTTACTATTGTGGAAACGGACTTTGACGCAAGACCTCCCTGGTCTTCGCTAGTTGCCATTACCTTTACATTTTCTGCTGTGAATTTTCCCGTATTTAGTAGTTCAAAGGAGATAGTTGCTGTTCCATTTCTGGAGATTGCCCCAGTTGGGAAGGTAATATTTCTATACTGTAAAGTTGAGGCACTTTCTGGAGATTTTTCCACATCAATTGTAAATTTATACTCTCCCTCTTTTGGAGATTCGCCTTCCTTATCTCCCACAAATGTATAGTTTAAACTCATCATATAAGAGCCGCCAGGGGTGCTCTCGTCGGTTTTTAATTTAAAGTAGATGTATTTACTGTCCCAAGGATTTAACCTTGTAATATCCACTGTAGAAAGTCCATCTGCTAGAGTTACCTTTCCACTTTCCAAACCCTCTGCTATGGTAATTTTAATGTTCTTTGCCACAGAATCCCCAGTATTTACCACTTCAAAGGGGATTTGAAATTCGCTTCCCGTTTAAAATTTGCCACTATGGGGAAGTTTTGAAATCTCTATTGATGGGTTAATAGGTTTTTCTGGCGCCTCAACTCTAACGTAGATGGTTTCTTCCTGCTCTTTAAATTCATTAGTTTCAGCTATGTAGTAACGAATACTTATAACTATAGGAACAGTTTTGGAAGTGAAATCCATATCCGTTCTAATTTTAAAATTTCCACTTTTTTTATTGGCATCGTCACTTGCTTTATAATTTCCTTCTATAAATTCTGACTCAAAAATAATTCCATTTCCATCAATATAAACCTTGTCTGGATCCTTTATACTAGCTTTAGCCGTTACATTTCTTACAGGAATATCAGAATTATTAGTTATTGTAACCGGAACTTTAGTCCACATTCCCTCTCCAAGAGTAACTGTTTGCTTAACATCAACAGTAAGTTTCATATTAGTACTTTTACTCTCTGCACTTACCTTATAACTTAAACTAAATAGTAAAACAATAGTCATCAATAGCCAAAACTTTTTCATACAATCTCCTTCTTACCAATTTTGGGAACATTATACCTTATATCTATTAACATACCATCTCTCATTTCTACAATCCTATCGGCGTAGATACTCGTTTCAATATCGTGAGTAACAATAATAAGAGTTTGGTGGTTTTCCCTTGCCATAGTACACATAAGATCCATTACCTCAATGGAGGTTTTAGTGTCTAAATTTCCCGTAGGTTCGTCGGCAAAAACTATTGGGGGCGTATCTACAAATGCCCTTGCAATTGAAACTCTCTGCTGTTGCCCTCCACTCATCTCGCTAGGCTTATGACTTAACCTCTCTCCAAGGCCAACCTCTGTAAGAATTCTCTTACTATATTCTTCCCTTGTAGATTTTGGAATACCCTTAAAGATTAAACCAAGGCTTACATTTTCAAGTGCATCTAGGGACTGAATTAAGTTGTAGGACTGAAATACAAAGCCTACATTTAACTGGCGAAACTTGGTAACCTGCTCCTCGTTTAGATTTTCAATATGTATACCGCCAATAATAATCTCTCCCGAGGTGGGTTTATCCAAACCTGCCATCATATTTAGTAGGGTGGACTTTCCACTGCCAGATGTCCCCAGTAGACAAACTATCTCCCCACGATTAATAATAAGATTAATATCCCGCAGGGCGTAAATTTTCTCCGCCCCCATTTTGTAAATTCTTATTAAATTTTTTATTTCAATAAAGTTTTTCATAATTCCCTCTCAAAACCGATTATACCATAGGAAAACCTTTGAAAAAGTTACAATATTACTAAAAATAACGGGGTTTAAATTGAAAAAAGTGTTCGAAAAAATAATATTTTGTATTTTTTGATATGTAGAAATATTGTAACAACACCTGATTTTTAAATAAGGATATGGACATCAATATTTTTAAATATATTTCATTTGAAAATATTATTTTAAATTCCAACGTAATAAAATTCCACAGCATTGAAACGGGGTACCCATGACAATCCGCCCCTACCTTTGGTTATTTGGGCTAGGTTGGATTTTATATTTATATTTGTTTTTAATATTTGGTTATTTAAATTATCCAATGTACATTCGAAATCCATGGTAGGGGTCGGGCGTCCCGCCCGACCCGAGGGGAGTGGACATCGGTATTTTTAAATATATTTTATTTGAAAATATTATTTTAAATTCCGACGTAATAAAATTCCACAGCATTGAAACAGGCGTCCCACCCGACCCGTCGGAAATAGTACATCGGTACTATGGAATACATCTGCAATAAAACACAAACAAAAAAAGAACCGATCTCTCGGTTCAATTTTTTGGCTTGGCAAATATCATCTTTCCTGCTGCAGTTTGTATTACTGATGTTGCAACTACTTGTAATCTCTCTCCAACGTGTTCCTTTCCATTTTCTATTACTATCATTGTTCCATCGTCTAGGTATGCAAGTCCTTGATTTTCTTCCTTGCCTTCTCTAATAATGGTTACTGTAATTTCCTCTCCCGGTAACATTATTGGCTTAACTGCATTTGCAAGTTCGTTTATATTTAAAACTGGAATTTTTTGTAGCACTGCTACCTTGTTTAAATTATAGTCGTTGGTAATTATCTTGCCTCCAATTTCTTGGGTTAGCTTTAATAATTTTGAGTCTACCTCTTCTATGTCCTCATAGTCTACAGGGGATATATATAGGTCTATATTTAAGTCGTCCTGCATTACCTTTAATGTATCTAGTCCCTTTCTACCCCTATTTCTCTTTAGATTATCCGACGAATCGGCTATATGTTGAAGCTCTGTAATAACAAAATTAGGAACTATAAACTTTCCCTCTACAAAGCCCGATTGGCAAATATCTTTTATCCTTCCATCTATTATTACCGATGTATCAAGTACCTTTGGCTGTGGTCCATAATTTATTTCACTTTCCACAACTTTTTCCCCTTTTGTTCTATTAAAAAAGGTCTTTAATCTCTCGTTCATCTCTGTTCTATTTTTTATTCCTACTGTAATTCCAAGGTAACCTATTATTCCATAGAGTATTACTGATATTACCGTTCCTACGTATGGAATTTGAATTGCCAGTATTGGTTGCGAGAGTAAAAATGCTATTACCAGGGCTATTATTAACCCTACTGTTCCCCATAGTATATCTCCCAGGGGAATTTTTTGTAGCTCTCCCTCAGCTCTTAGAGCTATAGATTCAACACTTGAATAAATCCTTGGTGAAAATAAATAAAAAATAATTGCAAATAATAATATAATAAAAATACCAAGGGCATTTTCAATCCAAATATAATGTTTAAAGTTCCTAAAAAAATTTAATACTCCGCTAGTTTTCACTATACCACTTACTTAAAGTCCGACAACAACTCCCAATATGGTAAGTAGCACGCGGAATATTCGCCTAATTATTTTCCTGTTGTCGCTAATATCGCTAATACTATCCCTCCTTACCTGCGTCTATTGCCCTATCTACCTCCTCTACTATGGTATCATAGGATTTTTCATAGACCAAAACCATCTCCGATGTAATAATTCTCTTCGCATTATTTAACATCTTCCTCTCACCTGTGGATAAACTCTTTACAGAATCCAGCCTTTGTAGCGAACTTACTACTCGTGCAATTTCTTCAATATCTCCGCTTTTAATCCTATCCAGATTATACCTATACCTTCTGTTCCAATTCGTCTGTGTAGGTTCTTCCTCTTCCTCTTTTAAAACCTCAAAGATCTTATCCATCTCTTCAGCTTGAAGAATTTTTCTTACACCAACCTCATCTGCCTTAGACACTGGTACCATTACCCTCATCTCGTTTAAAGGCATCTTTAAAATATAGTACTTACTATCCTTTCCTAGTACTTGCTTCACTTCAATATCGACTATTATGCCAGCCCCGTGCATAGCATGAACAACCCTATCTCCAATTTCAAACATTTTATCCCTCCTGTTGCACATGTATTATACCATATTAAAGTGAAAAAAACAATTTAATAGCATATCATAAAAGGTCTAGCAAGTCAAATGAATAGAACATATTTATTCATAGAGAAAATAATAAACTCTCAAAGTGAAAATTAGAAAGAAAATTTATAAAAGATTATTACAAAATGACAAAGAATAGAATAAAAGATTGCATCAAAAAATCCCAGGTTTCCCTGGGATTATGAGTAAGTCTATAAGCTGCGTTCTGTTTAATCAATCATCTATCTAGTTTTACTGTTGCCAGTAAACTCATGCGACCTACCTACCGGAAGCAACGAGCAGCTGCCTTTTATCCTATTTGGTCTTGCTCCGAATGGGGTTTACATAGCCTATATATCTCTATATAGCTGGTAAGCTCTTACCTCACCTTTCCACCCTTACCATTTCTGGCGGTATATCTCTGTTGCACTTGCCTTAGGGTCGCCCCCACCGGTCTTTCACCGGCATCCTTGCTCTATGGAGCGCAGACTTTCCTCGGAAAATTCCGCGATTGATCAACTTACAACTCTATTTTACATTTATTTTAAATTATTTTCAATTATCCTCTTAATTTTCTAAGCATAATCTTCTGTTCAACACTTGCTACAAGTCTTCTAGTATATTCAACTGTATCTGGATTTACAGACATGGAAGTAATTCCACACTCTACTAAAAATTCTGCAAACTCTGGGTATTGACTTGGACCTTGTCCGCAGATGGAAATTGTCTTTCCCTTTTTATTACAAGCATCTATTAAAATCTTAATTGCTCTTTTTACTGCTTCATTTCTCTCGTCAAAGTATCCCATATTATTTAGTACGCCTGAATCTCTATCTGCACCCATTACAAGTTGAGTTAAGTCGTTTGATCCAATTGAGAAACCGTCTACTAATTCTGCAAACTCCTCTGCTTGGAATACTACACTTGGTACTTCTGCCATTATCCAAATTTTAAAGTCCTTAGATTGTACAAGTCCTTCCTCTGCCATAATTCCCTTTACGTGAATTAATTCCTCTGGAGTTCTAACAAATGGTAACATGGCAATTACATTAGTAAGTCCAAATTCATCACGTACTTTTTTTATCGCCTTACACTCTAATCTAAATCCTTCTTCGTATTCAGGGGAAATATATCTTGAAACTCCTCTCCAACCGATCATTGGATTTTCTTCTATTGGCTCTACTTCATCTCCGCCCTTTAGTCCTCTAAACTCGTTAGTTCTAAAGTCGCTCATTCTAACTACTACATTTCTTGGGAATACTCCTTGGGCAACTTGAGAGATACCCTCTACAAGTTTATCTACCATTAAATCTGTCTGTCCAGTTTTTACAAGGTACATTGGATGGGCGCCAATCATATTTGTAAAGATAAACTCCGTTCTCATAAGTCCAATTCCGTCGAAGGATAGGTGTTTATACTTATCTACTAGGTCTGGTTGTCCAAGGTTCATATAGATTTTTGTTCCAGTTATTGGTGCAAGGGCAGATAGTTGTGCATCAGTTAGTCCTCCGCCAACTACTTGACTTGGTTTATCCTCTTCCTTCTCACGAAGTACATCTCCTTCAAATACTACTCCTCTTGTAGCATCTACTGTTACAAACATACCGTCTTGAAGTACTTTTGTAGCGTCCTTTGAACCTACTATACATGGAATTCCAAGTTCTCTTGATACAATTGCTGCGTGGCAAGTTCTACCGCCTTCATCAGTTACTACTGCTGCAGCTTTTCTCATTGCAGGTACCATATCTGGGTTTGTCATACCTGTTACAAGTATATCTCCCTCATCTACCTGTGAAATATCTACAAGGTCTAGTATATTTTTAACTACTCCTCTTCCAAGTCCAGGAGATGCTGGAAGCCCCTTTACCAATTGTACCAAATTTTCTTTTTCCATTTTTACCTCTTTTTCCTCTTTAGCTTCACCAAGTGTAGTTATTGGTCTTGATTGTAGGAAGTAGAATTTTCCTGTATCCATATCAAAACCCCACTCTGTATCCTGTACAGAACCATATAATTTTTCTACCTTTAGACCATAGTCTACAAGTATGTCTAATTCTTCTTTAGTTAAACATTCAGCATCTACTGCTTCTTCTCCAAGGTATTCCCTTACCTTTACAAATTCAGTTCCTACCCCTTCGCTTCTCTTAACTACCATTACTTCCTTTTGGGAAATATTTTTTTCAACTATCTCCCCAGTTTTTTTATTTAGTATATATTCATCAGGAGTAACTGCTCCACTAACTACTGCCTCTCCAAGACCCCATGATGCGTTTATCATAAGTTCCTCTCTACTATTGTTAATTGGGTTTGCAGTAAACATTACACCAGATTTTTTAGAGTTAACCATCTTTTGAACTACTACTGAAAGGGCAACGGCAAAGTGATCGTATTTTTGCTTCTCTCTGTAATAAATTGCCCTAGAAGTCCAAAGACTTGCCCAACACATTCTAACGTGTTTTACTAATTCTTCCTCTCCACTAATGTGAAGGTATGTGTCCTGTTGACCGGCAAAGGATGCGTCTGGAAGGTCCTCTGCAGTTGCAGATGATCTTACCGCAACTTCTGGATTTTCCATTCCAATACTCTTAGAAAATTCCCTATAAGCTTCTACAATTTCATTTTCAAGCTCTGGTAGAATTTCTCCATTGTTAAACTTGTCCCTTAGTGCTTTACTAACTTCGTTTAGTTCATCTACATTATCTACATCAATAGATTCAATAAGTACTCTTACAACTTCATCAAGTTCTGCATAGTCTACAAATTTCTTATAGGCTTCTGCAGTAATACAAAATCCCGGCGGAACATCTAAACCAAATCCAGTAAGCTCTCCTAGATTTGCACCCTTACCACCTACAATTTCTACATCTTCTTTAGAGATTTCATTAAACCATTTAACATACTTAAAATTAGACATATTTTCCCCCTTTTTGATAAATATAGTATAGCACATTTAACATTTATGTTACAACATATTTAATTCCCTTCTCAATTCTTTTATAGACAGGTAGGAAATATTCTCCCTATTTATGCCAAGATCCTCTATAAAAAATTCTAGGTCCTCTTCTTTTTCCATTTCAATTTCTGCGTATGGGTAAGGATAAGTTTTACTATCCCAAGTATCTAAATCTATCCTTGCATTTTTATAGGTATAGCTTTTTCTGTGTTTCTTTCCGTAGTGAAAGTCGTCGTAGCCAAGTAATTTTAGTATCTCAATTAATTCCTCATCATTATCTATTACAACATTGTGTTCCTTTGAAACCCTAACTCCCTTTACAAGACTTTGTTCTTTAAAGGTAAACTCCTTGTAGGAAGTGTTATTAATTAAATCCCTTGCAATTCTAATTCTCATATACCCTGTAAAATCATCTATGGGATGAATGGTAGAATTAATAGTAATATTTACCTGCTCCTCCTCAGACAAAATTTTAGCTCCTTTACTTAAAAGGAGCTCTTCAAATTTTTCCATATCTAAATTTAATATCTTTACTTCTCTTTCCATTTTACACCTCGATTAATTTTGGATCAAAATCTATATAATCTGCCGATGCGCAGATATACTCTATTCCGTCAATATTCCCCTCTACAATATGCTCATGACCCTTTCCATGAAGATGGCCATAGATACAAATATCAACACTGTGCTTTTTCATTATCTCTGCAAATTCATTAGGGGTATGGTCTTGGTTAAAGGGTGGGTAGTGAATTAAACATATCTTTTTACTCCCACTATCCATAGTTTCAAGAGAATGGTCTACTCGCAGAAGTTCCCTTCTATAAATTTTCTCATCCTCTTCCACGTTAAACTCTCTATTGTCCCTTCCAATCCAACCTCTACTTCCTCCAATGGATACTCCATTAAAGTTATAGCTACAGTTGTTAATAAAGTATAGGGATTTTAACTCTAGGTTTTGTAATTTATTCATAGAACTCCACCAGTAGTCGTGGTTACCTTTAATAAGGACCTTTTTCCCCGGCAGAGAGTCTATTCTATTTAAATCATCTATTGCATCTATTAGCTTAGTCGCCCAAGAAATATCTCCAGGAATTAATACCAAGTCCTCATCAGTTATCTTTTCCCAATTTAGAAAAATCTGATTGTCATGCTTGGTCCAATTGTCCCCAAAAATATCCATAGGTTTTTCTCCTCGACTGTCAAGGTGCAAATCTCCTATTGCATATATCATCTATTCTCCAAATCTATTAAGTTATATTCTATACTTTTACTGTTAAAGTAATCCCTCTCCCTCTCACTATGGGAAAATAGGATTATCTGTCTATTTTTACTTTCCTCTATTAAAAAATCTAGGGTGTTTTTTAGCCTAGCACTATCATAATCTACAAAGTGGTCGTCTATAAAAACTGGCATCCCTTGAAAATAATCGGCAATGGAATATCTAAAGGCAAAGTAAAGCTGCTCATAGGTTCCCCTACTTAAATTCTCTACAAATCTTCCCTCATTACTGTCGTAGACATTTAGGTTTAAATCTGGGTCAACTCTAACGTCTGTATACTTACCTCCAGTAATTTTAGAGAAGATCTCAGAAATTCTACTATTTAGTACGCTGGAAAGGTTATTGTGGTTACTAAGTAGTATATCATTAATAATCCCCTGGGAAATATCTACAATTTCCCTACTCTCCTGTAATCTTTTAAGATACTCCTCTAGTCTTTCAATTTTTCCCTTTACTTCCCTTAGTTTTTCAAAGGTTTCGTCAGATGATTTAAGAATGCCATCAATATTTGAGATTTCAATTTTTAAATCCTTCCACTGTTTTTCTAAACCTTGAAGTTCCCTAGTAAATACTATATTTTCTCCCTCAAGGTCCTTTTTTAAATTCTCAAGTTCCCTTTCCAAAAGAACTCTTTTAGAATTTTCCCTTTGGGCAGTAGACATGGACTCCATCATGGCGCTAAGTTGGTTCATATTTTTTACCCCATAGGAGTTTAGTATTTTATTTAGCCTGTCCTCGCAACTATCCGCCTTCTTTAGAAGTTCGCCCTTTCTTTTACTGTTGTCAAAATTTTCCAGTAGATTATTTTCTTCTCTCTTTTTAATTTCAATAGGACCCTTTTCTAGTAGGTACTCCTCAATATTTTCCACCTTGTATAACAGGCTTAGTACCCGTTTATTCTTCTTCAATTCTTTACTTGCATCTCTACCCTTAACTAGAGGAAAAATCGACGCAAAAAGGGTAGGAAATAGTAGCCAAATTGAAAATTTTAAATACTCTTGTAAATTAAATATTACTAAAAATACATTAATAAATAGGGCAAAGACAAATAACGCAAAATTTGTACCAGAAATTTTTCTATACCTGTCCCTCTTTTTTATAGCAGAATTTAATTCCTCATAGTCCTCAATTAATTCATCGTCTATAAAATTTAGTTCCAATCCCTGCTCTAAGGAATCTAGTTCAGAGTAAACCTCTTTAATAGAGGTGTGAAGTTTAATTGCCTCCTCGTAGTCATTTAACTTTACAGTTTTGTAGACATTGGTTTTACTAAGTAGAGTTTCAATTTCATGGACTCTACTCTTTTTCTCTAGGTAGTTAGTTTTTTTACTCTCCTCTAACTTTTTTTCAACTTGGGAGAGTTTATTTTGAAGTTCACTTCTTCGCCTGTATAGGTCGTTATCCCTAGAGATCTCTATTTTTAAATTCGCTTCGTCCTCAAGGGCACGGGTATACTGTTTATACGCCTTTCCATATTCCCCAGTTTTTTTCTCAATACTTCCAATGGACTTTTGGTCACTTTCAATTGTCTTTAGTACAGAGTCCATATCCAAGTCCTCACTTCTCGCAGTAAGGAAATTTTCCATCCTTTGGCGCAGTTCGTTGCCAATGTCCTTTTGCATATATATTCCAGAGCTAATAAATAGACTGTTTTCAAAAAGAGCCTTGCTCATGGAAAACATACCAACTCCCGGCTGGGGAATAGTAGAATTTTCGTAAATTCTATAATTATCAGTAAGGTCCTCTCCCGTAGCAAAATCCCTAATTGAAATATCCGAGGACTTAGAGGAAAAATCCCTAGTAATTAATAATTCTCTGCCATCAATTTCAAGGGTAATACTTCCCCCATAACTAGAACCATTCCACGGTTTATAGGACTCCAACTCACTTTCAAAGGCTCTGCGCTTCATAC
>CAYFUL010000017.1:0-17319 GCA_964346375.1 uncultured Peptoniphilaceae bacterium | reverse complement strand
ATCCCTTGCAAAGCCGTAGAAAATCCCAGTAATAAAATTGTGGACGGTGGTTTTGCCCGATTCATTTTTCCCAGTAATAACATTTAAACCGGGAGATAGGATGAATTTTTCACTATTAAATTTTCCAAAACCCTTTAAAAATAATTCCTTTAGTTTCATTTAGAGAGAACCCTCATTCCATATTCCAAAATCTTCCACTTTTTTTCATCTTCAATATTAAGTTCGCTACATTTTTCAATGTAGTCCCCAATAATTGTACCAGAGTACTCCCTGTAAATATTTTCATAGTCGTAGGGAGTAGTGGTATTATCTATAAAATCCACATAGTAGTAGTCCTTAAAGTGGTTTTCAATAAAATTAAAACCATCTCCAGAGCCAGTAAGGGTAATTCGATTTAGGGCATTTCTATTTTTTATAGACCTTTTAATTTCATTAACAACAGTGTCAAAATCCTTGCCAGTTACAGAAATTTCCACAGAGTTAAATTCCCTACTGCCAATTAAAATACTCTCTACTTTTCCATTGTCGTAGAGTAGCACGCCCTTCTCTCCCGACTCCTTAAAACTTAAACCAATGGGACTTCCACAGTAGTACATTTTACTAGTAAGTTTTGACGCCTTGTGAATATGACCAAGGGCAACGTAGTCTAATTCACTGTGGTTGCTAATATTAAGGGGAAGATATTCACCTTGCCTCATAACAGAACCATGACAGAGTAAAATATTAGTATAGCCATCTCTAATATTTAAGTCCTTAAAATCGTAGAAGGAAGTGTAATGAGGCCTCTCCCAAGAAAAACCATGGACCCTAGTATTAATATCCCTAAAGTCAAAATAACTAAGGTTAAAATCCTTAAAGATAAATACATTCTCCAGTTCATCGAGAATATGGTAGGGAGAAGTAGAGTCCATATAGTCGTGGTTACCAGGAGAGATAACAATTCTACTTCTACATCTACTAAAGATGGATTTTAAACGACTTACCTCTTTAAAACGAAAGAAGTCCCTTTCAAAAAGATCCCCTGCAATAAGAAGAAGGTCCACCTCTTTTTCATTACATATATCAATAATTTCACTAAGGCATGCCCAAAGATCTTCCCCACGATTTTTTGAAATATTGGAATTTTTAATGCCAGAAAAAATTCTACCAAGGTGAAGATCCGCCATGTGTATAAATTTCATATTATCACCAAGAACATTATACAATAAAAGCAAAAAAAAATAACCTTTACAGGTTATTAAAGGTAGGGGCGTCTCGTCCTCGAGACGCCCGCAAAACAGTGCCCGTGTTTTATTACATATCCATTCCACAATACCGATACTTCCTACGCTATATCAAATAGGCATAATACCCAATAAAATGAGTTATTGCTGCGCCCAGTACGAAAAAATGCCATACTACATGGCTAAATAGTTTCTTCCTCTTGTAAAAAAGTGTGCCTATCGTATAGAGCACCCCTCCCGCAACGAGGAATATTAAAAATTCTCTTGGTACCTTTAAAATTATTGGCTTTAATAAAAATATTGCTATCCAACCCATGGCAACATATAGTATCACAGAGATTTTTTTTTGGCTGTCGTACTTTCCATAGCTTAATATCTTGTATACCGTACCTGCAATGGCTATTGTCCAAATAAATACTAGAAAAAATACCCTGCTCTTTCCAGATAGAACTGTTAGTACCACGGGAGTATATGAAGCTGCAATAAATAGAAAAATTGCAGAGTGGTCAAATATTCTAAGTATACTTTTTGCCTTTTCGTGCCATACTCCGTGGTAAAGAGCACTTGCTAAAAATAGAAAAATAAAAAACGCACCATATACTATAAAACCGGGTGTATTAATATTTTGATTTCTAAGCCCTGCTCTAATCATCATTACTAAAAATACTATTCCAATCGCCACTCCAATTAAGTGGCTTGCACTATTTAGTATCTCTATAATAAATTCTTTACTCTTCTTCATACATTCTCCTTAAATAATCCTTTACATAGAGACTGCCTGCTATGGATCTAATTGCCTCGTTTAAATAAATTGATTCCCCTGAAAGTTTAACCTCTTCATTTAGAAAAACGCATCTAATTTGACCTTCCATTATGTCGCAAAAGGAATCATAGCTTTTTGAAAACTCCCTACCCTCTAAAAATGACCGCACTCCCTTACCAGCTTCCTCAATGGTAAAAACCTGTTTAACAAAACTAATTGCCGTTAGTAGGGCAATATGCTCCCTAGAGTATTTTTTCTTTATTGGCTTTGGCATAAGCCCCTGTTTTACATAGTTGTTAATCATTGAAGAGGAAATATCCTTCTCCGACAAAAAGGGCTTTACCTGGTCAAATACTATACTTAGTAATTGGTCGTTGTATATTTCAAAATTAGGTAGTTCATCCCACCTTAGTAGTCGCCAATTTTTTACCTCTTCAAGAATTTCATTCCTTGGAGAATTTACAAGGGTTAAATTTCTCTTATTATCTTCTACAATATTTTCATTTAGTTTATCATTCATATTATCACCACATCTAGTTTATAAAACTAGTATACACCAATTGAAAAAATTCCACAAGAAAATTATCCCTTAATACAGAATATAACTTCAAAATTTTCAGAGATAATTGTTTTTATAATTGTAATAACATTCCCATCCCACGCTATTTTCGAGGTAAAGGCGTTAAAAAAATTCCATGTCTGAGCCGAAGGCGAGTTTGGAATTTTTAGCCTTTGCCGAGAAAATATTCATTTAGTGAGCGAGAGGGGTTAGGAGGGGTCGAAGGGGGACCAGGGGAGAAACTGCGTTATTTCTCCCCTGGTCCCCCTTCATTTAAATAAAAAAGTATTTTTATTACATCTGTAATTTTTAGTTCAATACATCTTGTGAAGCCTTGTCAACAGTGTGAAAGGTAGTTTTATCTACCTTTAACTTAAATCATTACATTTGTTAAGCGTCCAATTCCTTCAATATAACACTCAACCTTGTCCCCCGGTTTTAAATACTTTGGTGGGGCAAATCCCATACCTACTCCCGATGGAGTTCCTGTAAGAATAATATCCCCTGCCTTTAATGTCATACCCCTTGATAAATCGCTTATTAGAGTTGGAATATCAAATATTAAATCACTTGTTAGGGCATCTTGGCGAACTTCTCCATTTACTGTAGAGGTTATTCGTACATTTTCTACATGTATATCCCTCTCCAATGTTACCCATGGTCCAATTATTGTAAATCCATCTAGGGATTTTCCCTTAAACCACTGCTCATGTTCCCTTTGAAAATCTCTAGCACTTAAATCATTTGCAACTGTATATCCAAAAATATACTCAAATACCCTATTCTTTGGTATATCCTTTCCATCTCTACCCATTATTATCGCAAGCTCTACCTCATAGTCCACTTCATTTGAGCCTGAAGCCGTAATATTTACTACATCTCCATGTCCCTTCATCTTATCTACCATCTTGGTAAAATATACTGGTACTGTTGGCTCATTACTATTAAGCTGCGTATGCTCCTTTATTTCCTTTACATGGTCTCTATAATTTTTACCTACACATATTACATTTCTTCTAGGGTAAACTATTGGAGGCAGTATGTCGTAGTCGTCAAGGGAGATATTTTTCTGTACTAGCTTGTAATTAAATCCTATATTTCCAAATTCAGATATAAATTCCTCTATGGACCTTACTTCCCTTCCGTACCTACTCATTATTCTCTTGGTTAGGGAATAAACCTCTGCCTCTCTAATTAAACCAAGCTCTCTTCTGCCCTTTCCCTTTCGCACAAGATTTACTAATTTCATTTCTCATCCTTATTTAACTAGCTTTTGAAGCTGTTTAAATTCATCAGTTCCTGCAACTTTACAAAGGTCAAAAATAATGGCTTCTGTATTAGTTACTACTGCTCCCATATCCCTATATAGATCTAGTGCAGATTTATAGTTCTTCTCAAATCTAGAGCCTACTCCTTCAATTGGAGCAAATACTTGGTATCCTTCCTCTAGTATATCTCTAATAGTCTGCCAACAGCAAATATGAGCCTCTCCTCCAACTACTACTGCCTGTTTTTTTCCAAAGTCCTTTACAGTTTCCTTAAACTCATCATTTAACATACATGAGAAGGAGATTTTTTCAATTTCAGTAGCGTCCTTTAATTCCTCATTTAGACCTTCGTTTGTGCCACCTAGTCCCTTTCTATACTGTACCGTTACTACCTTTGGTATATTTAATATACTAGCTGCCTTTGCCAATGTCTTTGCATTTTCAATTACCTCTTCTCCATTAAATACATGGTCAAAGAGTTTATCTTGAATATCAATAAATATAAATACACAGTTGTCCTTATCTAGTCTAAACTTGTTCATTTTTTCCTCCTATTACTTCTACAGTGATTTCCTTCATAAGTTCCTTTACTGAACCCATATCCACTCCTGTAAATCCTATACTGTCCCTTGAAATGGAACATGCCATTGCAAGTTTTACAGTAGTTTCTACGTCGTAGCCCCTATCAATTCCAACAGAAAATCCCGCTAGAAATAGATTGCGATCCATTTTAAAGTTCATACCTTCATCTACTTTGCAATTTACCCTATAAACCCTATTTTTAAAGTTTACCATTGCATTTTGGTTTGAAAAAATTACTACTACAGAGATACCCCTATCTATTAATCGATTTGTAACTCGTACAACTTCTGATTCGAAATTTAATTCAGTTCCAGAATACTTTACCAGTTCTTCCTTTTCCATAATTAATAGGTATGGCTTCTGTTTAATTATGTCCATTAGCCTGCCATTACAATTTATCCCCACTTTTACATCTCTATCCTCTGCAAGTCTAAGTAGAGTGGGGATTACTTCCCTTGAAAGATTTTGATGGTTAGTAGATGGAATTAGTACAAAGGGTTTTAAGGAGAGAAGGGAATTATATTTAGAGTATAGCTGTTCAATTTCCTCTCTAGTGAATTTTGGGGAGATAGTTCTAACTATAGAGCTACCCCTCTTGTCCCTTAGATCCAGTACCTCTTCAGATTCATCTTTAATTTTTACATACTCAACAGAGAGTCCCTTTTCATGAAGTTCCTCAATAATTCTATCTCCTACCCTTCCTCCAAGTAGGGTTAAAAATGTAGAGTCCTCCTTTAAATCCTCAAAGAGGTAGAAAACATTTAGCCCATCTCCTCCCGGTAGAACCTCTGGTTTTCGGCTAATATTCTCCTTTTTTTTGTAAAAGTCATCCATTTCATACAAACTGTATAGTCCGGGATTTAAATCTAAAGTTAAAATCATTTTATCGTCGCCCTTTTTAAAATACTATCCTCAATTCCCTCTGCCTTTTTCTCGGCAAGGGATCTTTCTCTATCTAGGGTATAGATATATACCTTTATCTTAGGCTCCGTTCCAGAAGGCCTAATTGCAAACCAAGAGCCGTCCTCTAAGTAGTATATTAGTACATTTGATGGAGGAGTATTTTCTCTCCCTTTAATATAGTCTACAATTTCCACTACCTTTAAACCATCTACTTCATCTAGTGGATTTTCCCTTAAATCCACCATAATGCCATTAATTTTTTCCTTACCCTCTAATCCTTCAAGGACTATTGATTTAAGAGCATCTACAAAGTAGCCATGTTCTTTATAGATTTCCTCAAGTACATCTACTAGAGTTTTTTCCCTTTTCTTATAGTAGGCTGCCATTTCTACGGCAATCATAGAGGAAATAACTCCGTCCTTATCTCGTACATGGTCCCCTAGTACATATCCAATGCTCTCCTCGTATCCAAAGATAAAGGTGTGTTCCTTGGTTTTATCCCAAATATTTGCCATATTACAAATATTTTTAAATCCAGTTAGAGTTTCCACGGTACTAACTCCAAAACTCTCCGCAATGGTCTTTCCCAAATCCCCTGTAACGATGGACTTTACTATTGCACCATTTTCTGGAATTGAATTTTGCTCCTGCAACTGGGAGAGAATATAGTGGACAAAAAGTCCCCCCATTTGATTTCCATTAAAGGGTACAAACTCTCCATTGTGCCTTGCCATAAAAGCAACTCTGTCACAATCTGGATCTGTTGCAAGTATTAAATCAGCATCTGTTTTTTTTCCATATTCTATTCCCAGTTTAAATGCCTTTAAATCCTCTGGGTTTGGATATCCAACTGTTGCAAAGGTTGGGTCTGGGTTTTCCTGCTCAGGGACTACAAAGATATTTTTAAATCCCCTTTCCCTAAGTACATGTCTTACAGGAATATTACCTGTTCCATTTAGTGGAGTATATACAACTGAAATATCCTTATCTATATCTTCACTTAATGCCCTATTTAGTGTTGCTTCGTAATATGCCCTGTCTATACTTTCATCTAAATATTCCACTAAGCCCTGTTTCACTGCCTCGTCTAAATCCATTACAATGGCGTCTTTAAAATCCAGCTTTTCAATTTCACCAAGAATTTTATTTGCTACATCATCAAGAATTTGGGAACCCTCGTCCCAGTAGACCTTGTACCCATTGTATTCAGTTGGGTTATGACTTGCAGTAACTACTACTCCAGAAGATGTTTTTAAATATCGAATAGCAAAGGCAAGGATTGGCGTAGGGCGAATGTCCTTAAAAAGATATGTTTTAATTCCCTTTGCTGCAAGAACTCCTGCGGCAATTTCTGAAAACTCCTTAGACATATTTCGAACGTCCCTAGCTATTACAACGCTAGGATTATCTACATAGGTATTTAGTACGTTTCCAAGTGCCGCTGTTGCACGAGCAACTGTATAGATATTCATTCTATTAATTCCTGCGCCAACAATTCCCCTTAAACCAGCAGTACCAAATTCCAAATCATGGGCAAATCTATCCTCTAATTCCTCTTCACTTAAATTTTTTAGTTCCTCCTTGTAAATTTCATCAATGTAGGAGGAGTTCATCCACTTTTCAAATTCTTCTCTATAACTCATAATTCACCCCTTTGTTAAATCCCTATACTCTGCTCCAATTAGTTCCAAAAGATCATCTGGACTAATATAAATTTGCATTCCAATTTTTCCGCCGCTTACATATATTTTCGGAAGATCCTTTGCAGAGCTGTCAATATATGTTAGAAAATCCTTCTTCATTCCTATTGGAGAGCAGCCTCCGTGAACGTAGCCAGTCTTTGGTAGAAGGTCCTTTAGAGGTAGCATTTCAATTTTCTTTACTCCAGCAGCCATCGCAGCTTTTTTTAAGTCCAACTCTCCCGTAGAAGGAATTACAAATACAAAGTTCCTTTCCTTTGAAGTTGTAACTAGAGTTTTAAAAACACATGCAGGGTCCTCTCCAGTTTTCTCCGCAACTCCTATACCACTATTATCTCCAAGGGTGGAATATTCCACAACACTATATTCAATTTTACTTCCGTCTAATTTTCTCATTGCGTTAGTCTTTTTCATATTAAATACCTTATTAATAGCTTTTTACCCCACAATTGAGATTTTTCCCAGTATTTAGAAAAAAGACCAAATCCAAAAGGATCGGTCTCTTTTTTAATATCCAATAACAACGCCCCCAACATCTGCATATCCACTTGCAAGTCCTCTTGTTGGAACTACTCTTATTTCCTTAAATGAGAACTCACTTTTTATTCTATCCCTTAGTAACTCTGCCCTCTCCAGTGCATTTACATGGGCAATTACTATTGTAGAATCTTCGTGTCTATTGGTGTCCTTGCGAATATGTTCAATTATGGAATTTATTGCCTTTTTTACTCCCCTATTCATCTCTAGTAATTCTATGTTTCCATTTGGCGCATAGAGAACTGGTTTTACTCCAAGTAGATTTACAAGTAACCCTGCTGGCTTTTTTATTCTTCCATTTTTTATTAGGTTATCAAATCTCTCTAGGAGTACATATGTCTTTAATTCATTGTCTATAAAATTAGTTAGATTACTTACTATTTCATCAAAGTTCATTCCCTTTTTTATTAGCTCTAATAGTCTAATTACCACTACAGTATGTCCAGCTGTTGCTGATTTTGAATCGAATACATGGACTCTAGTTCCTGGATTATTTTCCATATAGGTTTGTGCGCCAATTACTGCACTTTGGTGTGAACCTGATACCTTTTCAGAAATGGTAATAATAAATGCCTCCTTCGCTCCCTTTAGTGCTTCCTCATATTCGTAAGGTGGGGCACAGGCTGTTCTAATTGGATTTTTACTTGCAACCATTTCATCTATAAACTCTTGCTTATTAAAATTTTCATCGTCTATAAATTCTCTACCATCTATGGCGATTCTAAATGGAACTATACTTAAGGCAACTTTACTTTCTAAAATACTGTCCACACTTGAATCAACTACTATTTTGTAATCCATGACTTCCTCCTATTAATTTAATGTTTCCTCTATTAGTGCCACCAATCTACTTGCATGGGATTCAAGTTCCTCTTGAACGCTGCCCTCTATCATTACACGTACTATTGGCTCCGTTCCAGATGGTCGTATTACAACTCTACCCTCTCCCTGAAATACCTCTTTAATTTCATCTATTGCTTCTACAATTTCCCTATAATCCATGTACTTGTACTTTAATTCTGGACGCACCTTTGCATTTTTTAATACCTGTGGATAGGAAGTCATTAGTCCATTTAACTCTGAAAACTTTGCTCCACTTTTTACTAGGGTCTCCAGTATATGAAGTCCTGTTGCAAGTCCATCTCCTGTAGTATTATTCCTTAGAAAGATTATATGACCTGATTGCTCTCCTCCAAGTACATACCCATTTTTTCTCATATCCTCAAGAACATATCTATCTCCAACTTTTGCATAGACTAAATTCACTCCAAGGGTACTTAAATATCTTTCAAGGCCAATATTTGACATTATAGTTCCTACAACTCCATTATTTGTAAGAGCCCCCTGTTCAAAAAGTCCCTTTGCACAAATTGCAAGGATATGATCCCCGTCTACTATACTTCCATTTTCATCAACTGCAATAATTCTATCTGCATCTCCGTCGAAGGAAAATCCTAAATCACATTTCTCCTCTACTACTAATTTAGAAATTAATTCTGGATTTGTACTTCCACAGTTTTCGTTAATATTCTTTCCATTTGGGGAGGTATTTATTGCAACTACCTCTGCCCCTAAATTCTTTAGTACCTGTGGCGCAATACTATATAGGGCTCCATTTCCAAGGTCTAATCCAATTTTATATCCATCAAGTCTAACATCTGCAAGGGACTCTAAATATTTAGAGTACATACTTAATCCTTCTGTGTATTCGTAGACCCTTCCAACTTCATCTCCACTAACTGCTGTAAAAATTTTTGTATCGCTAAATATTAATTCCTCAATAGTATCCTCAACTTCGTCTGATAATTTATATCCATCATTTGAAAAAAACTTTATTCCATTGTACTCATAGGGATTGTGGGATGCGCTTATTACAACTCCTGCCAATGTATTTAATTTTCTAGTTAAATAGGCTACTGCTGGAGTAGGTATAACCCCAAGCCTAAGTACATCTATTCCAATGGATAAAAATCCCGCTATCATTCCACTTTCAATTAAATCTCCAGAGTGTCTTGTATCTTTACCAATTAATATACTGCCCTTACCTTCTTTTCCAAGTACAACTCCTGCGCTTCTTGCAACTTTAAATGCAAGTTCTGGAGTGAGTTCTGTATTAGCCACTCCTCTAATTCCATCTGTTCCAAATAATCTTGCCATATTTCACCTATACTCTTCTATTATTTTTAATAGTATCTCTCTCTTATTAAGGGTGGGATCTTCAATTACCCTCTCTGTTAAATAGTTTAAAATCTGCCCCACCTGTGGTCCTTGAGAAAAACCTAAATTAATTATATCATTACCATTTACTTTTAGAAAATTCTTCTTGCCAATATCCTCTTCTTCTAAAAGATTCTTTACACGAATTTTCGCCTCTTTTAAAAAATCTATCTCTGCAAAGTGTGCAGTACAAAGTCTATCGGCGATGAAAAAATCCAGTAGGTCGTAAATATTTTCCTCTCCAACTCGTAAAATCTGTCGCCTAAGTGCCCTATCGGAAATTTCAGACTGTACTCTCATATGCTCTCCAATAATTTTCTTAACCCTATCAATTAAATCGTTGGGGTACCTTAAATCTCGAAGGACCTCCTCTGCCATAACACTACCTAATTTATCGTGCCCATAAAAATGGGCATGACCCTCCTCTTCAATGGAAAAGGTCCTAGGTTTTGCAATATCGTGAAATAATCCAGCGAGGCGCAAGTGAAGTTTCGGCTCTAAATTTTCAACTACACATAGAGTGTGGTCAAATAGATCTAGGTAATGGTGGTAGGTTCTTTGGTTATATCCAATAATTTCCCTAAGGGGAGGAATAATATCTGTTAAAATTCCTAGCTCCATTAGAAGATTTAAACCCTTACTGGGATTATTTGAAAGAAGAATTTTAGAAAACTCATCTCTAATTCGCTCCTTAGATAGTTTTAAAATATTAGGGGCAAGTTCTCCCATTGCATCAAGGGTATTATCCTCTATAAAAAAATCTAAGGTCGAAGCAAATCGAACCCCTCTTAAAATTCTAAGGTAGTCCTCTTTAAATCTCTCGTAGGGATCTCCCACGGTTTTAATAACTCTATTTTTTAAATCCTCTACTCCACCAAAAAGATCAATTACCTTAAGACTACTGTCAAATGCCATGGCATTAATGGTAAAATCTCGTCTCATTAAATCCTCTTCAAGGGAGGTAGAAAAAGTAACTTCCTCAGGTTTTCTACCGTCTAAATAAATTCCATCGGATCTAAAGGTTGTAACCTCTATACTAAACTTCCCAGAGGAAATAATTATGGTGCCAAATTTTTTCCCAATGTCTATGGTTTTGTAGTCCTTAAAGATTTCTAAAATCTCCTCTGGTTTTGCGTTAGTAGTAATGTCAAAATCCGTTGGAGTTTTTCCCATAAGAGTATCTCTAACGCAACCACCAACAAAATATCCAAGAAATCCATTACTATTTAGTTTTTCAATAATTTCATTTCCATAATCAATATACTTCATTTCAAAAACATTATAACATACTTTTAGGAACAACATCTCTATTTATATGGTGCAAAATATGTAAATAGTTGAAAATATGGTATAATAATAAAAAAATAAAGAGGTGAAATATGAAAAGACTGCTGTTAATAGTACTGATGTTAACTTTACTTACAGCCTGTGGAAAAGATAAAGTAAAAACTGCACAAGCTCCAAGTACAACGCCACCAGTAGAAGATACAAATCCACCAGAGGAAAATACAACTATAAATACAAAAGAGGTAGCGGAAGAAGATAATATTGAAGAAACGGAAGTAGGAGCAGAAAATGCAAGTACAAGGGAAATTGTTTCAGAGTTAATAGAAAATTCCGACTATATTTCAAGGGTACGAGTAATAGAATCAGATGCAGGAAGAGATGTAAAATTTCTAGAGGATTATAAATCAGATCTATCTACATTGGTAATAGAACTTCCAAAGAGTTTAAGGTCAAATACAGAGTACATAGTATTCTATAAAAACTCCCCAAACGGAGAAATTGTACCGACAAATGATAACTCCTTTATGGAAGTTGCACAGGGAGAGGATTCAACACTAAAGTATATTGAGGAGACCTTTGAAGGAAAAAGAGCAGAAGCACAAAAAATAAAGGACGCCCAGGCAAGGGCAAAGGCACAAGAGGAAAATAAGTAAGGAGATAAAAATGAAAAGAATATTAAAGTTAACACTTGCATTACTACTAATATTTTCAGTAGGAGTAGGAGCAAGGGAAATAAAAATTACCATTGATGGAAAAGAAGTTAAGACAGACGTAGCACCATTTATAGAAAATTCTCGTACACTAGTACCAGTAAGATTTATATCAGAGACACTTGGATACAAGGTAGATTGGAACGAAGGAGATAGAAGTGTAAAAATAACTAAGGACGAAAAATCCATAGGACTTAAAATTGGCAGTACAGAAGTTACAGTAGAGGACAAGGGAAAAACTACTACCGAAACCATAGACGTAGCACCAAGTATAAAAGAGGATAGGACATTTGTACCAGTAAGATTTATTTCAGAAACGATGGGACTAAATGTAGGATGGGACGACGAAACATCAACAGTAAAAATTACAACAAATCCACTAGCAACTACACTAAATGGAGAAGAGGAAAAATTTGTAAAGGAATTTGTTGCACTACAAAATGAACTTGCAGCAAAGACAAGGGATTTAAGAGATGTATTCTTTAAAAATGCAGATGGATATACAACAGAATCAGCAACTGCAAAATTAGAGGAGTATGTAGTGGAATTTGATGCCCTAGTGGAAAAGGCAAAGGCATTAAATGTACCAGATAAATTTAAAGACGCCCATAGTAGTTTTATCGACAGTATAGGGATCCTAAAGGATATAGTACTAAAATACAAGGAGGCATTTTTAAACGGCTCTAAGACAGCAGCAACAGAAGCCATAACAAAATTATCAGACTTCTCAATAAAAATGACAGAGGTAAAGGATAAACTAGATGCAGGAATCTCTGGAATAGAATACAAAGCAAGAGAAGAAATTAAAAAGTACAACGAAGTAAAGGACGCAAACGAAACAAAAAATCTAACAAATGACCCAACAATTAAAAATTTATTAGACGCAGTAAGTAGGTAAAAAAACTCAGGGAAACCCTGAGTTTATTTTATATGTCCCTGTATTATGACAAATGTGTACCACCATACCGATGTACTTGCCTCCGCGGGTCGGGCTGGGGCTCGACGCAACCGACCATAGGTTACGTTAGAACAATTACACCAAATTACACCATATTCAAAAATCAGCCGTACATTGAACAAATCAATATTATTTCACAACCTTCGGTAGAGGCGGATTGTCGTGGGTCCCCCGTTTCACTGTGTGGGAGTTTTATTTCGCTGGAATTTAAAATAACAACTTCAAATGAAAATATCCCAAAATCCCAACTACTAAAAGATAAATTGCAAGGGATAAATTTACACTCTCTCCAATAAATAATCTACTCATTTTCGCTTTTCTTAAATAGATACAGAGAATAGAATGTAGGAATTAGTACAATTAAAAAAACACAGGCGAAAAATACATATAAATTTCCAAATCTTAGTCCGTTAAAAATAATTCCTATACCACCAATAATAAAGCAATATCCTGTAAGTCTATGGGTCCTATCCCAAATCTCATCACTTGAAAGTGTCCATGGAGTTTTAATTCCAATGGTGTAGTTTCGCTTAGTCTTGGGCATATAATTTCCTAGGGCAATAAAAAGTAGTCCCATTAATACGCTCATAATAAGGCTAACATTTATATTCTTTCCCAATCCAAATAGTATTGAGGATATTGAAGTAAATATACTAAGAGCCGGCATTACAATTAATACTATCTTTAATACACTGTCCCCTTGATGTTTTCTTCTAGGGTCTAAATTTGTAACTATATATGAAAATGCAGTAACGCCCATTAACAGTAAGGGCATTCCAAATAATACCATTGCCTTAGAATCATATCTATCTACATTTCCACTAATATCATAATGTCCCGGTAATTTTGCCGGTAATTTATTGTAGAATATTGCTCCAAGAATTAATGGAATTAAAAATAATAGCATACTTATTATAAAATACTTCTTTCTTTTCATTTAGAACCTCCCCTAAAAGATAGTAAAAAGGATAAAATATATTCAAAAATACTTGCGTTTAACTTGTAAATTCTGTAGTTTTTCTCCTTCTCCTCAAGTATTAAATCAGCTTCCTTTAAAATGCTTAGATGGTAGGATACTGTAGCCTTAGTCATATTAAAACGATCGGCAATCTCCCCTGCATTTAAAGGCCCATCTCGTAACATTAATAGAATTTCTCTACGACTTTCATCTGAAAGCGCCTTAAAAGTTTTTTCTAACGACATAACATCACCTATTTAGATTATTTTCTAAATGGATTATATAATTTTCCTCTCCCTATTTCAAGAACTATTTCGAAATTTTTCTAAATAGTTTTCTGTGGATTTATAGTAGAATTATTTTAAAGGGGGCATAAAATGAGAGAGATAAGTACTTTAGATATAGAAGGTTTTAATATTGGAAACGCAACTGATACTATTAACGCTACAGGTTGCACTGCAATTATTGCAAAGGACGGTGCTGTTGGAGGAGTATCTGTTCGGGGAGGAGGGCCTGCTACTCGGGAAACTGAGTTACTAAATCCAACAAAGATGGTTGAAAAAATTCACTGCGTAATGCTTTCAGGAGGTTCTGCCTACGGACTAGACGCTGGCAGCGGCGCAATGGAATATTTAGAAGAGAGGGGCATTGGATTTAACGTAGGCGTTGGAGTTGTACCCATTGTCGTTGGGGCAAGTCTATTTGATTTAGTAGTGGGAAATTCAAAAGTTCGCCCTAGTAAGGAAATGGGATATAAGGCATGTATAAATTCAGAAGATATTAGAAAATTCAACACCGGAAATTTTGGCGCAGGAACTGGAGCAACTGTGGGAAAGTATCTTGGACTTGAATACCTAATGAAATCTGGACTAGGCGCCTATGCAGTAGAGATAGGTAATGTAAAAATCGGGGCAATAGTTGCAGTAAATGCCCTTGGAGATATTTACGATATTGATACTGGAGAAATTATTAAAGGACTGTTAAACGAGGAAAAAAATGGATTCCGCTCAACTTACAAGGAGATGTTAAAAAATTTAGAGGTGGATAAAAATGTATTTGCTGGAAATACAACTATTGGATGTATAATTACAAATGCAAAGCTAAGTAAACCACAGGCAAATCGTCTTGCAGAAATTGGACATAATGGATATGCTCAGGCGATAAAACCAGTTCATACTTCAGCAGATGGAGATACGATTTTTGCAATGGCATCGGGACTGGTAGATGTAAACTCCGACAGTTTAAACGCCCTTGGAAGCGAAGTAATGGCAAGGGCAATTATGAACGGGGCAAGAACTTCAAAAAGTGCATACGGGATATTTGGGGATATAGGAAAAGATTAATAAAAAATACAAAATCAAATATTTTCGAGGATAATAATTTTTGTAATTGTAATAACATTTCCAACCCACACTGATTTTGAGGTAAAGGCGTTAAAAAAATTCCATGTCTGAGCCCGTAGGGCGAGTTTGGAATTTTTAGCCTTTGCCGAAAAAACTTTCATTTAGTAAGCGAGAGGGGTTAGGAGGGGTTGTTAAGGGGGACCAAAGGGGAGAAACTGCGTTATTTCTCCCCTTTGGTCCCCCTTAAATTTAAAAAAAATAAAATATTTACATAATCTGTGTTAATTTCAATGCTTCAAATTCAAGCCCTTTTCAATATGTTCGTGTTCTATTGCCAACCCATTCCACAATACCAATGATATTACGTTGTATCATTTAAAATGCATATGTATTCTACGATACCGATGTATTATCCCCGCGGGTCGGGCGGGGACGCCCGACACCCTACCATGATTCACAAACAATGAATGAACTGCATAAATTCCAAAATCATAACTCACCGCAACTATGAAATCCATGCATCCAACGAAGAACCACGGTAGGGGCGGATTGTCCCTAATCCGCCCGTTAAAAAAATCTTCGAATTTTATTTCTAATCTATTCCACATTACCGATAATTCTACGCTGTATCTTTTTGTATTCAAATGCATTTTATTTTACTGATGTACACTCCCCTCGGGTCGGGCGGGACGCCCGACACCCTACCATGGGTTATAAATGTACAATGTACTATTTAAATTACCGAACCATTCCAGAATATGGATACATTATCCCAGTGAGTCTATTAACTTGCATAGAAATCTATAATATCCTTATAAACCACATCATTGTCTAACTCGTTTAAAATTTCATGCTTCATATGGGGATAGGTTTTATACTCTATATTTTTGTAGCCAACTTTTTTTAGAGTATCAACACTATCCTTCACTCCCTCTTCTCCACCTGTAACAGGGTCGTCCTCTCCCGTTAGGGATATAATTTTTAAGTCCTTATTTTTACATTGGTACTCGCTGAAATTTTTTAGTTGTGAGTCTGCTTGAAAGACCGTTAGATAACCACCATTTCTAAACATCTTCTGCATTAGTGGATCATTATTTGCATTTTTAACATTTTCAGTATTGTAGGATAGCCAATCTCTATTGATCTTGCTCCCCTAGTACAACTTTTTTAGAAGATGAGAAAATCCATGGGTATCGCCGTAGAAATTATAGATTTGGGCAATAAATACTCCTATGCCTACAATACTTACGTAGTTGGGTGTTCCCGTTAGTACAAGTTTCTCAATTTCATCGTCGTACTCCTTTAAGTACAGCCTTGAAATAATTGAACCTAGGGAATGTCCATAAAGGTATAGGGGAAGATTTGGGTATTGCTTTTTAATATACCTAGAAATTTTATAATTATCGTCTACTACTTCCTCAATCCCATTAAAAAATCCCGGTGGATAATTTTCATCAACGGAGTGTCCGTGTCCCCTATTGTCAGAAATAATAACTAGGTAGTTGTTTTCTAGTAGGGTTTCAATTAATCTACCATACCTACCCATGTGCTCATTTGCCCCATGAATCATTTGCACAATGGCACTTGGATTTTCTACCTTATAAATTTTCGTATGAATTTTAAAATTATCTGTGCCAATTAAGTAAAGCTCTTTAATATTTTCGTCCTCAAAGATAATTTCTTCCCTAAATTCACTTTCTACGTCCCTATTTTTTAAGTATGTATACCTTTTCTTTTTATAGTGTAATTTGGGATAAATCGCAAATGCCAAAAGTATTAGTATTATAATAAGTACAATCATTATTCATAAAACTCCGGACATTTTTTTAGTGTATTGTAAAATTCCACATCATGGCTAAATAGAATTTGGGCATCATACTCTTCCCTTAATTTTGCAACCCTATTAATATTTTCCTTATAATTAACTGGGTCTACACATAGTCCAGGGAGTACCACTGGTGGTCCAAAATTTAAGCTTGAATAAATTGCATCTGATGTAAAGATAAAATTTCCACTCTTTTCAGTTTTTACTATCATCCCAATTACCCCTGGAGTATGGCCCACTTGTAAAAATAGCTTAATATCCTTAGAAATTTCTTTTTCTTCACATAGAAGATCATACGCAATTCCGTCCATTATTATTTCATTTCTAAAATATGCTCCAGAAACACCGTCAGAAAATTGATTTACCTTAACAAATGCTTCCTTTGCCTCTGCTTCAGAGATTAAAATTTTCTGTCCTGCCTTAGTATTTTTAAATAGCTTAACATTACCAGCATGGTCATAGTGAAGATGACTTAAAATAAATAGG
>CAYFUL010000016.1:10261-28666 GCA_964346375.1 uncultured Peptoniphilaceae bacterium | reverse complement strand
ATTTTCTTGCACTGTGTTGCACTTGGTTTCATCGTATCGGGTCTACTCCTAAGCGAAAGGCCGGCGGTTCGAATCCGCCCGGGAACGCCAGCAAAGTCGGTTATTTTTTAGCCGACTTATTTTTTTATTTTAATTTTTAGTGTTTCAATAACTTTCACAACCTACGGTAGGAGCGGATTGTCCCTAATCCGCCCGCAAAACAGCGTCCGTATTTTATTGCGTTGGAATTTGAAATAACATTTTTAAATGAAAATATATTCAAAAATACCGATATACTTTCACCTCGGGTCGGGCGGGGACGCCCGACACCCTACCAAGAACCATCAAAAAATCGGCTAATTTCTAGCCGACTTAATTAATATCCTCTCTTAACTTTTCCAATGTCTCAATAAAACTATCCTCAATAGTTGGAAAATTTTCGTTTTTTAAAACCCGCTGTGTCCTTTCAATATCGGTACTTCTATTTTCCACTTCAATCTTTAATTCCCTTGCACTAATTCTCTTGCCACCCCTTGCAAGAATCATCTGCTGTTCAATATTATCAGAAGTTGCAACGGTTACTGAAATATTTCTGCCTATTGCCTCAATTTCCCTTTCGATAAAATGGTCTGCCGTTTCAAATTCCTTAGTAAATACTACGGTAATGCCCTTAAAGTCAAATTCAAGACCGGGAGATTTTTTTACCATGTACCCGTCAAATACAAGGATTAAATTTACACCGGTAAAGGCAGAATATTCCGCCATAATTTCCATAAGAGCATCCCTTGCATCCTCTAGGGAAGTTTGGGAGATTCTCTTTAGATTTTCCCAATGGTTTATAATATTGTATCCGTCTACAAATAGGTTCTCTTTATTCTTTGCGTACTTAATCATTTTCCTGTCTTATTACTTCATACATTAAAACTGCAGCGGCGCAAGATGCATTAAGGGATCCAATTTGTCCAACCATTGGTATGGAAATTATACTGTCGCAGGTTTTTTTAACCCTCTCTCCTAAACCTCTACCTTCATTTCCAATTACCAAGGCGATTTTTCCAGATAGATTGGTTTTAGATGCAGGCTCGCCGCCCATATCGGCTCCATAAATCCAAAGTCCACTTACCTTTAGCTGCTCAATAGTCTGGGAAATATTATTTACCCTTGCAATTAAAAGATGTTCTACGGCGCCAGCAGATGCCTTATAAACTGTTTCAGTAACTAGAGCCGACCTTCTCCTTGGAATAATTATTCCGTGGAATCCTAGTGCCTCTACAGTCCTTGCAATGGCACCTAAATTATGGGGGTCTTCTATTTCATCAAGGATAATAATTCTAGGGTCCTCATCTTTAGATTTTGCAAAGTTTAAAATATCATCTACTTCACAGTATTTAAAACTGCCCTTTAGAGCAATAACCCCTTGGTGATTTCCAGTTGCCATCTCGTCCATACGCTTCTTATCCAAGTAGCTTACGATAATATTTTTCTCCATGGCAATGGCATAGATTTCCCTAATAGAACCGGTGTCCGATCCCTTTTGTATATATAATTTTGAAACGGAGTCTTTTTTTAGTAGCTCCCTTACAGGGCCTCTACCATAAACATATTCGTCTTTCATTAAATTTCCTCTCTAAAGAACTTTCTAACCTCTACTATCTTTCCGCAGGTCATATTCCCTTCGGTGCAAGGTCCACTTACACATCCGGGGCCGGCAAGTTTAAAAATAGTAGGGGAGACATTTTTTACTAGGCGTAGCATTTCAATTGCCATGGCTCTAATTTCCCATTGGGCTCTGTTACAAGTACGAAGCTTAAAAAAGTGAAGTAGAGTTCTTGCGTTCATAGTAACTACAATTTTTGTCTCACAGGCATTTGGGAAAATATACCTTGCGTCTTCAATAATGGACTTCTCTACACTTTTAACAGCATCTTCTTTTTCCATTCCATCTTCAACAAGTGGAGCAGTTTTTTTCTCAATTAGTATCTTAGTAATTTTATTATATGCCTCTTTTGAAGCTTCAATTGCCTCTAAAAAAAATTTCTTCGCTTCCTCGTCCTCCTCAATTTGTGGAGGGATAATGTATTTAAAATCATTAAGTCTAACGTATCTTTGAGACTGCTGGGAGTAGCTTGCAATTCTATGGCGTACTAGCTGATGAGTTAAAGTACGACTTACTCCCTCAATTCCAAAGGTAAAGGAGATATGCTCTAGGGGAGACATATGCTCTAAATTTAAAAGGGTATTTAAAAACTTCTCTGCACTTTCTGGAGTGGACTTCTCTAGTAAATCCTCTACTCCAACGGGAGAGTAACACAGCTTTGCAGCACTAGCTACAAGTTCTTCCGGATTAGGTGTATGGGAAAGCAGTTCAACTTTCATTTTTCACTCCTCATTAATTTAAACAGTTCAATAATTCTATCCTCTTGTTTCTGAAGATAGAGGTATCCAAATAATGCTTCCACTCCAGTAGCTTCCTTGTAATCAATAAGATCTTGATTTTTTGGAACGGTATGGGATTTTGCATTGCGACCTCTCTTTAAAATTACAAGTTCCTCTTCAGAAAGTATATCTAAAATATTTTTAAGACCATGGCTCTGTCCCTTTGCACTTACCATTTTAGAATTTTCCACGTGGAGTTTTCTAGGATTTTTAGTAATACTAAGTACACTGCTACGAGATAGTAGTTCGTAAACAGCATCGCCAATATAGGCAAGTACAAGGGGATTTAACATCTTTGGATCGTCTACATTTACAAAGTCTAGGAATTTATTCTCTTGCATATAGTCCCACTTCTCGTATCCTTAATTTCAATTCCCATTTCAAGGAGTTCATCTCTAATTTCATCGGCACGTTTAAAATTCTTCTCCTTACGAGAGGCGTTTCTCTCTTCAACTAATTCATAGGCAATAGCTGGAATTTCTTCCTCTTTAGTCTTATGAAGAAGGCCAAGAACTTTAGAAAGTCTTTCAAAAACCTCAGTAAACTTTTCAAGAACCTCTTTAGAGGAATTTTCATCAAGGTTTGAATTAATCATCTTAACAATATTAAAGAGAACGGTTAAACCGTCGGCAGTATTAATATCGTCATCAAGTACAGCTTTAAAATGATCTTCCTCTTTTTCAAGGTCACTAAGTAAAATTTCCTCATCCTTAGAAATTTCACTACTTGATGAATTTTTAAGAAGAGTACTTAATCTCTCCTTGCCATTGTATAAACGCTCAAGGGCATTTTTACTAGAGTCCATAGCCTCTTTAGAGAAGTTAATAGGACTTCTGTAATGGGCACTAAGAAGGAAAAATCTAAGAACTTCTAAATCGTACTCCTTAGAAACCTCGCGAACAGTAAAGAAATTCCCCTTTGATTTACTCATCTTCTCCTTATCAACAGTAATCATACCGTTGTGGAGCCAGTATCTTGCAAATGGAACTTCGTTACATGTTTCAGACTGTGCAATTTCATTTTCATGGTGGGGGAATTGAAGATCCTCACCACCAGAGTGAATATCAATAGTTTCACCTAAAAGGGTCTTCGCCATTACAGAACATTCAATATGCCACCCCGGTCTACCATCAGACCAAGGAGCACTCCAAAAGGGTTCACCTTCTTTTTTCTTTTTCCATAGTACAAAATCGGCAGGGTTTCTTTTAAGTTCAGAAACGTCAACACGGCTACCTGCAATTAAATCCTCTAAGTTCTTTTTAGAGAGTTTGCCATAGTCCTTTGCAGCTTCAATATTAAAGTAGACATCTCCTTCGCTAACGTAAGCTGCGTCCTTTTTAATAAGCTCATTAATAAATTCAATCATCTCTGGAATCATTTCAGTTGCCCTTGGGTTAATAGTAGTATAGTCGTAGAGATTTAACCCATTAGCATCCACTTTAAACTCCTCAATATATCTATTGGCAACTTCGTTAACAGTAATGCCCTCGTCGTTTGCCTTGTTAATTAATTTATCGTCAATATCAGTAAAATTTACTACAAATTTCACATCAAGACCAGAGTAGATAAAGTACCTTCGTAGAGTATCAAAAACTACAAGTGGCCTAGCATTACCTACGTGGATAAAGTTGTACACAGTTGGGCCACAGTTGTACATAGTAACATGACCAGGAACAAGTGGTACAAACTCCTCCTTAGTTCTTGTAAGTGTATTGTATAATTTCATAATTCACCTCGTTTTAGAAACAGATTTAAAAAAACTCTCATAGTATTCTAAATCTATAAAATCTCCCTTCTTTACCATCTTTAAAATTTCAGGAACAGTTGCAATTTTTGCATCAGCAACCTCTTCCTTTTGGAGAACAATATCCTCTAGTTTAAAATCACCGTCAATAAGGTAGATGTAAAAAAAGACATTCTTCTCTGTAATAATTCGCTTTAATTTAACACTTGAAGTGGAAATATCCAGCCCAAGTTCCTCGTAGGTTTCCCGAATCATTCCGTCCTTAGGGTCCTCCCCAGATAAAACGGAACCACCAGCAGAACAGTACCACATACCTGCGAAGGAGGACTTAGTTTCAGCTCGCTTTTGTATAATATAACTATCCTCTCCTACGCGAATCCAACCCTCAACAATAATATGGTACTCCCCCTGTTTAAGAGGCTGTCCCCTTTTTATAACTCTATTTTTTTTCTTTCCTTTTTTATCGTATATGTCCCAATATTCTGCCATAATTTCACCTTTAAATATTATATCTTATTAAAGTGGGCTTTAAAAGAATAAGAACCCTATTATTATATAAAAGATAAGGAGTTTTAAAAATTATAGTTTTAAAATTTTTGGAGAAAACTTTTTTTATCGTAATTATATTTCTATCCCACACTATTTTCGAATTATACTGTGTTCGTATTTTTTTGTGTATTTATTTTATAATACCGATGTACTTTCCTTGACGGGTCGGGCGGGGACGCCCGACCCCTACCATAGACATTGAATTAGGTCAAATAAATTACTTTACAACTTTACAAATTTTACTACCACAGGTAGGGGCGGATTGTCCTGGGTCCCCCGTTAAATAATGTCCGTGTTTTATTACCTATCCTATCGATATACTATCTTCTCGAAAACAAGGACATGGGAATATTATTACCATTACAAAATTTGTATCTCCGAAAATTTGGATAGAGAATATTTTATAACTCCAAATAAAAAAACCAGCCCGTAGGGGCTGATTCGTTTATTTTCTGTTTGAAGCTCTATTACGTGAAAGGTCTTCCTTAAATTCATCTATCTCTGGCATATAGTTATCTACAATAACTCTAAGAGTTTTTACTAGATGTTCAAGATCTTCCTTTGGAAGATTTTCTTCTGCTCTTCTAAGTACAAGATTTACATATTCATTTTTCATATCGTCGTACTCATAGAACTTATCTGTCTCTCTTAAATGAACTTCACGTCTGTCAACTGTGGAACCTACTTTTTCCACAAAGCCTTTTTTTACTAGACTGTTTATTTTATAGGTCATATTTGGTTGGGAAATTTTTAAAAATGAACCTACTTCTTTAATTGTTGGCTCATCTAGTATATGAATTACTTCTAGACAAAGCTTTTCAGTAGTAGTAAGTACAGGGTCTTTTTTCTTATCGCCACCAAACATATTCATAAAATAGTTTAGTCTAAACTTATCGTATATGTCATTAAAAACTTTTTGTAACATTTGACAACTCCTGACTAATAAAATTCTTTTTTAACTTTAGAGAATTTCTCTATGTTAAAAATAACATAAGACATTATACAATAATATATGTATGTTTATCAATGGTAAATTAAAAACAGTACAAATATTATACAAAAATTAGCATTTTGTAATTTGCCACACTAGGAATATTATATTACAAAAAAAGCATATTTGGTAAAGAATATGAAAAAAATATTTATTTTTTATTTTTTTTAATTGATGCTTCAATAAATCCTTTAAAGAGTGGATGAATTGCATTTGGTCTTGATTTAAATTCCGGATGAAATTGACAGGCTAGGAAGAAATCCAACTCTGGTAGTTCAATTATCTCTACTAGATCTAAATCCTCGTTTACTCCTGAAAATTTTACTCCAACTTTTCTAAGGTCTCCCTTGTACATATTATTAAACTCGTACCTATGTCTATGGCGTTCTAAAATTTCCTCTGTATCGTATAGACTTCTTGCTAGAGTATTTTCCTCTAAGTGGCAGGAGTAGTTACCTAGGCGAAGTGTACCACCTATATTTTCAACTCCCCTTTGATTTTCAAGTAGGTCTATTACTGGGTGAGTACAGTTTGGTTCTATTTCAACAGAGTTTGCATCCTTGTAGCCCACCATATTTCTTGCTATGTCAATTATTGCAACTTGCATTCCGTAACAGATTCCAAAGTATGGAATATTTTCATCCCTTGCGTACTTTGAAGTAAGTACCATTCCTTCAACTCCCCTTGAGCCAAATCCACCAGGTACTATTATTCCGTCTATGTCTTTAAAAATTTCTGCAATATTTTCTGGAGTAATTTCCTCTGAATCTACCCACTTTATTCCTACATTTGCTCCACTATCGTATCCTGCATCTAGTAGTGCCTGTGTAACGGATATATATGCGTCGTGAAGTCCTACGTATTTTCCAACTAGGGCAATTTTTATACACTTACTTGCACTTTTAAATCTCCTACACATTTCGCCCCATTCTCCAGTATTTTCCACTTTTGTTTCCAAATTCATTCTGGAGATTATAAATTCATCTAGGCCCTGCTCATGAAATACTAGGGGCACTTCGTAGATTAGGTCTACATTTTTTGACTGTACGATTGCGTCTATTGGTACGTCACAAAATAGGGAGATCTTCTGTCTAATTGAATCTGTTATTTCACCGTCTGAACGTATTATTATTATATCTGGTTTAATTCCATTACTCATTAGCTCCTTGTAGGAGTGTTGTGTTGGTTTTGACTTTAATTCGTCAGAACCAGGGATTTTTGGTACTAGTACTGCGTGGATAAATAGTACATCGTCGTGTTTATTCTCTGCATGGATTTGGCGAATTGCCTCTAAAAATGGTAGGGACTCTATATCTCCAACTGTTCCACCAATTTCTGTTATTACTACATCTGCGCCAGACTCTTTACCTGCACGATATACACTTTTTTTAATCTCATCTGTTACATGGGGGATTACCTGTACAGTTGCTCCATTATAATCTCCTCGTCTTTCCTTTGAGATTATTCTTGAATAGATCTTTCCCGTAGTAATGGATGCGTTTTTTGTAAGTTCCTCATCTATAAATCTCTCGTAGTGTCCAAGGTCTAGGTCAGTTTCTGCGCCGTCCTTAGTTACAAATACCTCTCCATGTTCGTAGGGATTCATAGTTCCCGGGTCGATATTTATATATGGGTCAAATTTCTGCATAAATACTGATAGGCCTCTGTCTTTTAATAGTCTACCTATACTTGCCGCTGAAATTCCCTTGCCTATTCCGGAGACAACTCCTCCTGTAACGAAAATAAATTTTGTCATAATTCCTCCTATATCAGAGAATTAAATAGGTCCTCATAAGTTGGAAGTGAGTAATTTTTTCTACTAGTAATTTCCTCAAGTGAGTCTGCAACTTTTCTCGCCTCTTCAAATTGACTCATTACTTTATTTTGTAAGAATAGAGCTGCGTCTAAATGTGTAGTACATTTACTTGACTCTCTATACCTCTCTCCAACTAATTCCCTTATTTCCTCTAGCTTTTCAATTCCTCTAACAAGTGTATCTCTCTTCTTCTTTATGGATGGAATTTCCACATCCTTTAGTACTTCGTTTAAGTCCCTTACTTCACTTAGTGCTGAAGGAACTATATCCTTATTTATCATGGAGATAAATGTCCTCGCCTCTAATTGGTGGGATATTATTATCTCCTCTAGGATAATATCATAGATTGCAGATAGTTCTATATCTGTTAGTACCTTTTCCTCTACTAGAATTTTTGCCGCAGGGTCGTTTTGTACACCTACTACTGCGTCAATTAACTTTCTATAATTTGGAAGGCCTCTCTTTTCTGCCTCTTGCATCCACTCATCAGCATATCCGTCGCCGGCGTAAAGGACCCTTCCGTGTTTTAAAATTATGTCCTTGACCAATTCATATGCCTTTTCTTTTAAAGCCTTCTCATCCCCTGCTAGAGGCTCTAAAACATTAGCCATATTTTTAAGTTCATGTGCCATTAGGATATTTATTACTACGTTTATATCAGCAGCAGATTTTGAAGAGCCTAACATTCTAAACTCAAATTTATTTCCTGTAAATGCAACGGGACTAGTTCTATTTCTATCGGATCTATCCCTTTGTACATATCCCAGTCTTTGTACCTTTAGTCTATCTGGAAACTCCCTTTGCTCATAGTCATCATAGGCGATGGATTTAAATACATCTTCTAAATCATCTCCTAAGAATATTGAAATTATTCCCGGAGGAGCCTCGTGTCCGCCAAGACGATAGTCGTTTCCCGGACTTGAACTTGCAATTCTAATTAGAGTTGCTCCAATGTCTACTGTCTTAATTAGGGCTGAAGTAAATAGTAGGAATACAAAATTTTCCCTTGGATTTTTTCCAGGAGAGAAGCAGTTTAATCCATAGTTAGTTGCAATGGAGTAGTTATTGTGCTTTCCACTTCCATTTACATCTACAAATGGCTTTTCGTGTAGTAGACATACCATTCCATGTTTAAGTGCTACAGATTTTAACACTGCCATACAAAGTTGGTTATCGTCCACAGAGATATTACAGTTTTCAAATAGGATTGCCGTTTCAAATTGGCATGGTGCCGCTTCGTTATGCTCAGTTTTTGCATAGATGCCAAGGCTCCATAGAACTTCGTTTACTTCCTCGTAAAACTTTTCAACTCTTGCAGGTATTACTCCAAAGTAATGGTCCCCAAGTTCTTGTGCCTTAGGTGGTTTTGCACCAAAGATAGTTCGTCCTACGTGTTTTAAATCGCTTCTCCTATCGTAGAGTTTTTTATCTACTAGGAAAAATTCCTGCTCCAGTCCAACTTTTACTCTCATTCTGTAAGTTGGCTCATCTTTTTCAAATAGATTTACTACGCGAGTTCCTTCGTCAGAAACTCTATTCATAGAATCAAGTATTGGACCTCTCTTATCTAATTTTTCTCCATTGTATGAAACGAAAATGGAAGGGATGTATAGGATATTGTCAATAATAAAGGAGTTTGCAGTTGAATCCCAGTAGGTATATCCTCTTGCTTCAAAGGTAGATCTAATTCCACCACTTGGAAAACTTGAGGCATCAGGCTCTGATTTTATAAGCTCCTTACCTGAAAATCTAACTATTGGTTCTTGGTCAGAAGTTCTATCTAAAAAGGACTCGTTTTTCTTGGCAGTTAATCCATTTAATGGTTGGAACCAGTGGGTATAGTGAGTTGCCCCTCTTTCCAACGCCCACTCCTTCATAGCGTGAGCAATAGCATCTGCCGTTTGTGAATCCAAGTCCTCTTTTAATCTTACTGCGTCTTTCCATTTTAAGTAGATGGGATATGGAAGGCGCTCCTTCATCATTTTTTTGTTGAAATTATTTTTACCAAAATCAGCTAATGTGTTCTTCATTTTTTTCCTCCGATTTGACTTAGGGAACTAAAAAAAATTGGTCCCTATTTTTAGAAACCAATATAAAACAATTCATTCACTTGTTTTCTTTTATAATATAGTTTTTTTAAAAAGCTGTCAATAAATTTACGCAAGGGGATAAAATTTCTACTATATCCCGCGAAGTTTTTCTCTTACAAAGTATTTTTGCATAGCTAGAGAAAAAATAACTGCTACAATTTCTGCAATTAAATAACTGTACCAAATTAAATCTATCTTTTCAAATCGACTAAGGAAAAATGCAACAGGTATTAATACTAAAAGCTGTCTTAGTACAGATGAAACTAGACTTAAAAATCCATTGCCAAGGGCTTGGAAAACTGCCGATGAAATTATGGAAATCCCTGCAATTAAAAAGGACAGTGAAATAATTCTAAGAGCTGGAATTCCAATTGCAAGCATTTCTTCAGATGGTTTAAATAGTGATAGAATAGTATCTGGAAAAATTTGAAATATTAAAAAGCTTACAAATAACATTCCCGTAGCGCCAATCATTGCACATTTTATAGTCTCCTTTATTCTATGAGGGTTTCTTGCGCCGTAGTTATATCCAATAATTGGTACCATTCCATTATTTAGTCCAAAAATTGGCATAAGGGCAAAGGACTGTAATTTCGTATAGACACCAAACATTGCAATGGCTGTCTTACTAAATCCGTTTAAAATCTTATTGAAGAAAAATACTGTAACTGAATTTATAGAGATAAGTGCAATTGATGGAATTGCTATTGAGTAAATATTCTTTATAAGTTTAAAATCTGGTGCGAAATTTTTAACTTCAACTTCCTTTGAGCGAGTAGTTATTAAAAATAGGTTTACTATTGCTGCAACTATCTGTCCAATTACAGTTGCAACTCCTGCTCCCATTACTCCCATCTTTGGAAGTCCAAATAGTCCAAAGATAAGTATAGGGTCTAGTACAATATTTATTACTGCTCCAAGGGTTTGTGTAGCCATTGTGTATACAGTTTTTCCCGTAGACTGTATAACTCTTTCAGCAATAATTTGAAAAAATACTCCTGCTGAAAATCCTATTACCACTCTTAAATAATCTATTCCATATTGAATAATAACTGGGTCCTTAGTTTGGCTTCTCATATAAACTCCAGAGAAAAGCAGTCCTACAATTAAAAAGACTATGGAATAAACTCCAGCTATAAAAAATCCATTCTCTGCAATTCTATTTGCTTTTTTATAGTCCTTTGCCCCAAGGGCTCTGGAAATAAGTGCATTAATTCCAACTCCAGTACCTATTGCAATTGCCATTATAAGATTTTGAAATGGAAAGGCAATTGAAACTGCGGCAAGGGCATCTTCATTTATCCTCGACACAAAAATGGAGTCTATAACATTGTATAAACTCTGTACTAACATGGATATTATAATGGGTAAACTCATAGTAAAGAGAAGTTTTGGAATGGGCTGCGTACCCATTTTATTTTCTGTTTTCGTCATCTAATCAACTCCTAGCTCTAGATTATAGCAGAAGATTTATAAATAAGGTAGTTTTATAATTATTGGAAATTACTAGGTATATGTTACAATAAAAACGAGGTGATTTTGTTGAAGCTATTTATTACCAGTAATATTCCAGAGAAAATCTATGAGGATTTAAAAGGAGAGTTTGAAATAATCTACCACGATTCAAATACTCCCCTTAAAAAAGAAGAGATAATAGAAAAAATTTCAGATGTAGACGCCCTACTATGTCCCCTATCAGACAAAATAGATAGAGATGTAATAGACGCAGGAAAAAATTTAAAGATAATCGCAAATTATGGAGCAGGCTACGACAATATTGATATAGCATATGCGGCAGAGAAAAATATTATCGTAACTAATGCACCAGCTCCTTCCTCTGCAGTTTCTACAGCAGAGTTAACTTTCGGATTGATTCTAGCCCTTGCAAGAAAAATTGTATCAGGAGATGCAGTTACAAGAAGGGAAGAATTTTACGGTTGGCGACCAACATTTTATCTAGGAAGTGAACTAAGAGGAAAGACCCTTGGAATAATAGGAATGGGAAATATTGGAAAGAACCTTGCAAAAAGAGCTAAGGCTTTTGAAATGGAACTGATATATTTCAATAGAACTAGACTTTCAGAAGAAGATGAAAAATCTCTAGGACTAACCTATATGGAAAGAGACGATGTAATAAAAAATGCAGATATACTAACTCTCCATACAGCCTTTGCACCAGAGTTAAAACATATGATGAATAGAGAGGCGTTTAAGTCTATGAAAAATACTGCTCTATTTATAAATGCAGCAAGGGGTCCACTTATGAATGAGGAGGATTTAGTAGAGGCATTAAAAAATAAAGAGATAGCCGGCGCGGCACTAGACGTATACGAATTTGAACCACATGTTACAGAAGGACTATTTGAGTTTGAAAATGTAGTACTAGCTCCCCATCTTGGCAATGCAACATTTGAAGCAAGGTTAGAAATGGGAGAAAACGCAAGGGATAATTTACTTGCAGTAAAAAATGGAAAGGCTCCAAAGAATAAGGTGAACTAATGGAAAAAAAACTAGATATATTAAAAAACAATAGAGGATTTATTGCAGCCCTAGATCAAAGCGGCGGTTCAACTCCAAAGGCATTAAAGCTATACGGAGTAGATGAGAGTATGTATAGCGGCGAAGAGGAAATGTTTAAAGAAGTCCACAAGATGAGAAGTAGAATAATAACATCTCCATCATTTACTAGCGAGCGAATTTTAGGAGCAATACTATTTAAAGTAACTATGAACTCTAAAATCGAAGATATGTACACAGCAGACTACCTATGGGAGAAAAAGGGAATAGTACCATTTTTAAAGGTGGACGAGGGATTAGCAGACCTTGAGGATGGCGTACAACTAATGAAGGAAATGAAGGGCCTTGATGAATTACTAGAGGAGGCTAAAAAGAGAAATATCTTCGGTACAAAGATGAGATCTGTAATAAAGGAATTCGACGAGGAGTCCATAAAAAAAGTAGTAGCTCAACAATTTAAGTATGCAAAGAAAATAATGGACGCAGGATTTGTACCAATAGTAGAGCCAGAAGTAGATATAAATGCTAAGGACAAGGAAAAAATAGAAGAGGTACTATTAAAATACTTAGTAGAGGAGATGAAAGCATTAGAGGAAAAATATAGACTGATGTTTAAATTCACCCTGCCAACAGTACCAAATCTATACGATGCACTAGTAGAATTTCCACAGACAGTAAGAATCGTAGCACTATCAGGAGGATATTCAAGGGAAAAATCCAACGAACTACTTGCACAAAATAAGAATATGATAGCGTCATTTTCAAGAGCATTAACAGAGGGACTAAATGTAAAAATGACAGATGAGGAGTTTAATAAGAAATTAGACGAATCAATTCAGTCAATTTACGACGCGTGCTAAAAAAAGACAGACCTATCGGTTCAAACTGGATAAAGTTTCATAGGATATATAGTAATAAAAATACTTTTTTTAAAATGAAGGGGAACTAGATCCGAGGAGATAATACATTGGTAATTTGGAATGGGTAGATTATAAAATACGGACGCAACGTGCCGCCCCTACCTGAGATTTTAAAATAGTTTTGATTCGTTCAATGTGCGGATGGTTTTTGAATATGGTGAAATTCAGAGCAATTGTTCCAACGTCACCCGTGGTAGGGGTCGGGAGTCCCTGCCCGACCCGCGGGGATAGTATGTCGGTATTGTAGAATGGATATGTAATAAAATACGAACGTCGATTAACTAAATGTAAAAATGACAGATGAGGAGTTTAATAAGAAATTAGACGAATCAATTCAGTCAATTTATAATGCGTGCTAGTAAATAAAGGCAGACCTTTTTGGTTTGTCTTTTTTATTTGTAGAAATGGGGTAAAAATTTGACAAAGGGATGAATTAGAACAGTATAATTTATATTTTTATGGTATAATTTTAGCGGGTGAAAAAATGTCAGAACAGGAAATAATAAAAAGGTATATCTACGAAGTTGAGAGGAAGGTTTCCTACGACAAGGCTCCCATTGTAAAAGAGGATATATTGGAAATTATATCTACGGAGAAGAAAAAGGGTAAAGCCGTAGAAGAAATCCTAGAGGAATTGGGAAGCCCTGGAACAATTGCAAGTCAATATGACAGGGGAGGAAATTTTTTAATCTCCGATAGGAATTATAATTCCTATAGAGTTGCCCTATTTACTACGTCTATTGCAGGAGTAATAGCGTCAATAATTTCAAACTACGGTGAATTTCAACTAGGGGAATTTTTAAATAACAGTATAAAAAATCTAATCATAGTATTTTTATCCATTACCTTTGGATTTTACATATCAGAAAAAGTTCACGTATATAGGGAGATGAAAAATCTAATAGACTGGAAGATAATGGACCTGTTTAAAAATCGAAGAAGGCTAAGTCATACAAAGACCTTCCCGTTAATATTTGCCTACACGATTTTTTACTTGTTAATTGCAGATTCATTTGAAAGCGACTCCTACTATTACAGGGCTGTGGTAATAATGTATGTAGTAAATCTACTTCCAGATATACTGTTAATTTCCAACAGAAGGTATGAGTCCGACGTAATAGTATCAAAGATTTTTTGTGCAATATTAATATTACTTGGGTTTATTTTTCTAATAAAGGTTGAGGGGAAATTACTAACTACCTTAAAAATTCTACTGATAATTTTTTCAACGGGAACGTTACTGCACAATCTATACCTATACAAAAAGAGGAGGGAACAAAATGATATCTAATATTTTTCCAGGGGGCTTTATTTTAATTTTACTAATAGTAGTTTTATTTCTAGGTTTTGGAAAAATTTTAAAGCCAAAGGGCTCAATAGACGAGGAGCTATTAAAATCAGGAGGACTTTTAGTAGATGTAAGAAGTCCCGGAGTGTATGAGAGAAATCATTTAGAAGGGGCAATAAATATTCCCTTAGAGACATTAATGTCAAATCCAAGTGAAGTAAGTAAACATATTCCATACAAGGGAACGAAAGTGCTAGTCTATTGTAGAAGCGGTAGTCGCTCAGAAATGGCTGTGAAAATTTTAAAGAGCAATGGGTTTAGGGATGTACATAATATTGGGGGAATCGGAGCTTAAAATACTACCTACGAAGAGTAGGTGGTTTTTTTGTAGAATCCTACCAATTACTGTAATAATGTGAAAAAGAATTTCTTTAGGGTATAAAAATAGTAAAGGAGGGGCGTATGAAAATATTGGTACCAATTGATGGATCTAAGAGTTCAAAATTATCTTTAAAGGTTGCGAAAAAAATGGGATTAAAGTTTGAAGCAGATCTTATGTTTTTAACTGTAGTTCCCGATGTGGAATTTTTAGAGCAATATCCTACGAACTATACATACTCTATAGAAATAGAAAATGCAAATCACCAAAGGGCAGAGTTTGTACTGGAAAAGGTCTTGGAGGATTTTAATGATTATCCTTATAAACATGAAACCTTCTACGCAAATGGAAATCCCGCCTCTCGTATAATTGAATTTGCCACAGAACACAAGGTGGATTTAATTATTATGGGTAATCGTGGTCTCGGTGCTTTTTCTAGAACTCTATTAGGAAGTGTTTCCAATAAGGTTATTAACCATTCAGAAATTTCTGTGTTGGTAGTTAAAGGAGAAATGGAAGAGGAGTGAGGCATTTATGAAATTATTAGTACCCATTGACGGATCTGATCATTCTAAGTTAGCCCTTAATACGGCGAAGGAACTTGGAGAAAAATTAGGTGCAAAAATAGTTGTATTTACAGTCGTACCTGATTTTAAAATTATGGAAAACTACGCTATAGGTTATGAATATGGATCTCAAATTGAAGAGGCAAGTATTCTAACGGCAAAGAAGATTTTAAAAAGTATGGAGGAAAATCTCAAAGACTATCCATGTAATGTGGAGTACGTTTACGAATTGGGAGACCCTGGTGAGAGAATTATTAAGTATGCAGAAGAAAATGGTGTAGATTTAATTATTATGGGTAATCGTGGTCTCGGTGCTTTTTCTAGAACTCTACTGGGAAGTGTTTCCTACAAGGTAATAAATCACTCAAAGGTTTCTGTACTTGTAGTAAAGGATAAATAGAAGGCTGGCAAATTTTGCCTGCCTTTTTTCCTGTTTCTTGTAAAAGATAGACTACTAATATATAATTAGCATAGCTACTATTGAAGATTATCGGACTTAGGTCCGTTTTTTTTGGAGGTTTTATGAAGAAGAAATATTATTTAACTACGCCGATTTATTATCCAAGTGGTAATCTCCATATTGGTCATACTTACTGTACAGTTGCAGCAGATACTATAAAGAGGTTTAAAGAGCTACAAGGCTACGATGTATTTTTTACCACAGGCTCTGACGAACATGGTCAAAAAATTCAGACTAAGGCTCAAGAACTTGGGATTGCTCCTAAGGATTACGTTGATATGATTGTAGATGGAATAAAGGATCTTTGGAAGAAGATGGATATAAATTACGACTCCTTTATTCGTTCAACAGACCCTGCTCACCAAAAAAATGTTCAGGATATTTTTCAAAAACTATACGACAAGGGAGAAATTTATAAAAGTGAGTACGAGGGATACTACTGTACTCCTTGCGAAGCATTTTGGACTGAGGCTCAATTAAAAGAGGGTCATCTCTGTCCAGACTGTGGTAGAGAAACTCACCTTGCAAAAGAGGAGTCCTACTTCTTTAGACTTTCTAAGTATAGGGACAGACTTCTTAAACTCTACGAGGACAACCCAGAATTTTTAACTCCTGAATCCAGAAAAAATGAGATGGTAAAAAATTTCCTCTCAAATTTAGAGGACCTTTCTGTAAGTCGTTCAAGTTTTGATTGGGGAATTAAGGTACCATTTGATGATAAACACGTTATTTACGTTTGGATAGATGCCCTTTCCTGTTACTTAACTGGTGTGGGAATGGGAACTGATGAACAGAAACAGTTTGAAGAATTTTGGCCTGCTGATGTTCATCTAGTAGGGAAGGAAATTGTAAGGTTCCACTCAATTATTTGGCCTGCAATTTTAATGGCGCTGGATATGCCTCTACCTAAGAGAGTATACGGCCATGGATGGATACTTTTTGACGACGATAAGATGAGTAAGTCTAAGGGAAATGTAGTCTACCCAGAGCCAATTATTAAACTATACGGCGTAGACGCACTTAAATACTTTTTACTAAGGGAATTTTCCTTTGGTCAAGATGGAAATTTCACTAGGGAGAAATTTTTAAGACGACTTAACTCCGATTTGGCAAACGACCTTGGAAATCTACTTTCAAGAACTGTGTCTATGATTGAAAAATATAACGAAGGATTAGTTCCAACTCCAGGAGAAGATGAAGGTCCAGATAGTGAACTTAAAAATCTTGCAATTAGCATTTGGGAGAAAAACGAAAAGTCTATGGATTTCTACCAATTTTCAGAGGCACTAGAGGATATTTGGGTACTAATTCGTCGTGCAAATAAGTATGTAGATGAAACTGAACCTTGGATTATGGCAAAGGAAAATCCTGAGCGAAATAATACCATTCTCTACAATCTTGCAGAGACTTTAAGAATAGTTTCCGTTCTTGCAAGTCCATACATTGTAAATACTTCTAAGGAAGTTAGAAATCAACTTGGCATTACTGACGAAATTAAGTGGGATGACGCAAAGGTATTTGGTCTATTAAAACCAGGTACTCTAGTAAAAAAAGGCGCTCCAATTTTCCCAAGGCTAGATGTTGAAAAGGAACTTGTAAGATTAAACGACGAGAATAAAAGTTTTGAAGAAGAAAGGGAAGCTGCACAAAATAAAAGACTTGTAGAACTTGGAGCAAAGATTCCAGAAAAAACTGAAGAAAAAGAAGAGAAGCCAGAAATTACAATAGATGATTTTGAAAAGTTAGAGATAAAAGTTGCCCTAGTAGAAAGTGTAGAGGATCATCCAAAGGCTGATAAGCTATACCTACTTAATTTAAAAATTGGCGATGAAAAGAGAACTATTGTCTCAAATATTAAGGACAAATTTTCAAAGGAGTACTTAACTGGAAAGAAGATTCTAGTTATTACAAACCTAAAGCCGGCGAAATTTAGAGGTATTGAAAGTAAGGGAATGCTTCTTGCAGCAGAGGACGGAGATAAATTATCCCTTATTACAGTATTAGATGATATAGATGACGGGGCAGTGATTTGTTAGGAGGAAAAATGATAGATTCCCACGTTCACTTAGACGATAGAAGATTTAGTAAGGACAGAGATGAAGTTATTAGATCCTTGGAGGCAAGTGGAGTACAGAGAGTTTACAATATTGGGGACTCAATTGAGAGTTCAAGGGCAAGTGTTGAACTTGCAAATAAGTATAAAAATGTCTTTGCAACTGTTGGAATACATCCCCACAATGCAAAGGACTACGACGATAAAACTGAAAAAGAGTTAATAAAATTATCAGAGAATAAAAATGTAAGGGCAATAGGGGAAATTGGACTGGACTACTACTACGATAATTCCCCACGAGACATACAGAGAAGGGTTTTTAAGAGGCAAATTGATCTAGCAGCAAGGTTAGACCTGCCTATAGTAATTCACTCAAGAGACGCGGCGAAGGAGACCCTAGATTATGTTAAGTATGCAAGGACAACCTATCCAACTATGAGAATTTTAATCCACTGTTTTTCTCAATCAGTTGAAATGCTACACGAGTATTTAAAACAGGATTGTTATATTGCCCTTGGAGGAACTATTACCTATAAAAATTCTAGAACTCCAAAGGAGGCGGCAAAGGAATGTAGAATGGATAGACTTGTACTAGAAACTGACTGTCCATACTTAAC